>CALRQQ020000055.1:0-12060 GCA_943370345.1 Chitinophaga pinensis | reverse complement strand
GATGCGATGACCCAGGACCCGACCAACCCGCGTCCGCATTATATCAGCGGCATATCGTTGAAGAATACACCTGAACAGTTTGGTGGTGGTTGTGGTACCGCTAAACCTATCTTTGATAAAGCCCTCCAGCTCTTCGCAGCTTTCAAACCAGCCAGCGGGATACATCCGAACTGGGGATGGCCGATTTGTCAGAAAGAAGCCGACGGGTGTAAATAATAAAAGGAAAAAGCCTGATATGAAAGAAGCCGAAAAACCTATGACCGAACAGGAGAGCCTGGCCCTGATCACTTCGATGATCAACCGGGCAAAGGACGTGAATCACAGCACGGGGTTAACTTCCATGATGTGGGGACTGGTGATCATTGTTTGTTCACTGGTGCGACTGGCCGAGATCCATTTCGGATTCCGGCTCCCGTTTGATATCTATCTGCTCACGGTAGTGGCCATTGCCCCGACCATCTATTTTACCATCAGGGAAAAGAAAGAAAGCCGGGTAAAAGGATATAAGGACAGTTTTATTGATTATACCTGGCTTTCATTTGGCATCAGTATCTTCCTTCTCTCTTTTATCATGAATGTCTTGTTTGCCAGTCTGCGTCCGCTTAACGAAAGCGTGGAACTGGCCACCGGCAAGAACCTGAATTACCTGTTGTACGAGCATATGGCCTCCCTTTTCCTCATGTTGTATGGATTGCCAACATTCATCACCGGCACCAGTATGAAGTTCAAACCCATGATCCGGGGTGGGATTGTTTGCTGGGTCAGTTGCCTGGCGGCTTTGTATACACCCGTGAGGATCGATCTTTTACTCACTGCTGTTTCTGCCTTGTTTGCCTGGTTCATTCCCGGCATCATTCTCGAGAGGAATTACCGTAACGCGAAAAAAGAGTTGGGGGCACAGCATGTTTAAGGATCTCAATCCCATACTACACTCACAACTCCGCCTGGCCGTGATGTCACTCCTCATCAGTGTCAAAGAAGCAGAGTTCACCTTTATCAGGGAAAAGACCAACGCCACGGCCGGCAACCTGAGCGTGCAGATCCAGAAACTGAAAGAAGCCGGCTATATCGAAGTAGTGAAGCAATTCCGTGACAACTATCCGCAGACCTTATGCCACATCACTCCGGCAGGCATCGCGGCATTCGAAGAATATGTGGCGAGTTTGCAGGGGTATTTGGGGGATCGCAATGAACATTGAAAATTGATCGTTGAAAATTGAATATTTGTGAATGGAGAAAGACAATGTTCAATATTCAATTTTCAGTGTTCAATGAACATTTAATAAATGAGAAGGCCCTTTAGAAAAAGGGCCTCATCTCTTTTGGATACTCTAAGTGTATGAAAGATTTATCTACCGGGGAAACCGGTGTTGATTCCGGATCGGTTGCAGGGCAAACTCCGGTGTTTTTTTAGCAGGGATATTCAGCAGGCGGTCCACCGCTTTTTTCAAACGGTCGGCCTGCTCTTTTAATGCGTTATTGATTTTTTGTTTCATGCTAGGCGGTTAATGGTTGTTTCTTTGTACTGTTTGTTATCCGGCGGTTACTGGTGCTGAATAATATACCTGTTTATCCTTGCTGATGATCTTCACCCGGTACGTCACTTTTTTGGCGTTCCTTTTTTCAAAATACAGGTATTCTTCGGCTGCATCTTTATCCGTGCTGAAAACCAGGGCGGCCAGACTGAAATTTTTCCCATCGGTGCTCTTTTCCACTTCAAACAGGTTGACCTGCTGATTCTCTTCGGTCTTCCAGTTCAGCTGAACTTTCTGGTTAATGACAACGGCTTTCAATTCCACTACAGCCGGTACATGCTCAATAGTGGCGGTGCTTGTAAAAGGGGGAGCAACAAAGGTCTGATCCTGTGCCGCGGTGGACAGCTGCAGGAAAAGGGCAAAAACGGATAAAATTTTAATAGACATTTCTCAGGCTTTAGTTTTCAATTGTAGCCCACAGAAATATTGGATGTTTCGGCAGATTTACCAGCAGACTTGCTTTAAACGACCTTCCCGGAAGGTGGAGCGGATGGTGGCCCGGTACGGACGAGTATCGTAGTTTTACGTGGTTAAATGTGGTTTTCCGAATCGAAAACAAACCTACTCCATGTACGTAATAAATGCAAGTATTTTTTGATAATTATTTTAAAGGAAAGGGTAAATACTTCAGTAACAGGGACGAACCTTTAATACATTTGTCCGTTAACTATCCTGAATGAACCAGGTAATCCGGGTCAATGACCTGAGTAAACATTTTGGCGAATTAAAAGCAGTCAGTCACTTATCGTTTAGTGTGGGGGAGGGGCAGGTCTATGGTTTCCTGGGCCAGAATGGCGCCGGTAAATCCACTACTATCCGGATGCTGATGACCCTGATTGAGCCTACCGACGGAGAGATCGAGATCTTCGGCATGAATCTCCGCAAACACCGCAAAGAGATCCTCCGGCAAACCGGTGCCATCATCGAAAAACCGGATTTGTATAAATATCTCAGTGCAAAAGAAAATGTCCGCATTTTTTCACGGCTCAGCGGGGTAAAGGCCACCGATAAGCAGATCATGGATCAGCTGGCCCTGGTCGGACTGGCCGAAAGGGCGGGCAGCAAAGTGAAAACTTATTCCCAGGGTATGAAACAACGGCTCGGACTGGCCTGTGCCCTGATCCACAATCCCGGACTGATCATACTCGACGAACCGAGCAATGGCCTGGATCCCCAGGGAATTGCCGATATGCGGCAGCTTATCCTGCATCTCAGCCGTGACCTCGGTAAAACCTTATTGGTGTCCTCCCATTTATTGAGTGAGATGGAAATGATCGCTGATAATATGCTGATCATTCATAAAGGAGAGAAAGTTGTGGAAGGCAAGGTCAGCGAACTGCTTGATCCGGAGAAAACAGTGGTGGAGGTACTCACACCCGACATTCCGGCAGCAATGGAAATACTAAAGGGGGCCAGCTGGCAATCCGCACTGAAAGAACCGGTCAAAGGAACGATCCGCCTGGCATGTAACCGGAATGACATTCCGGTACTCAACCGCTTCCTTGTGGAGCATGACATCCCGGTTCAAAGCCTGCGCCCCATGAATTCACTGGAAGATTATTTCTTATCCTTAACCAAAGAGTAGATGTTTATCGAGCTGCTTCAAATAGAACTGTATAAGATCTTCAAACGCCCCCGCACGTTCATCGCATTCGGGGCGATCGCGGTGATCATCTTACTGGTTCAGTTTGCCCTGAAAGTGAATGGAAAGGATTTCGTACAATTCTATACCGATAGCCAGTCCGACACCTTCGATATCCCGTTCGATAAAATTCTCAACGGGTATTTCGTATGTGTGGCCGTGTTGCATATGATCCTTATACATGTACCCCTCCTGGTGGCCCTGATCGCCGGGGATATGATCTCCGGGGAAGCCAACCTGGGGACGCTCCGCCTGCTTGCCGGTAAGCCGGTAACACGTACACAACTGATCCTGGCCAAATTCTGGGCCAGTACCATCTATGTGATCTTATTACTGATCTGTATGGCACTCTTTGCCTTACTGGGTAGCATGCTCATCTTTGGTACCGAAGACCTGGTGGTGTTCAAGGAAACGGATATGCATATCATGAAATCAGGCGATGTGATCTGGCGCTTCTTTGCCGCCTTTGTTTTTGCGGCCCTGGCCCTGACCACCATTGCCGCCATGGCGCTGATGTTCTCCGTGTTTTCAGAGAATTCCCTGGGTCCGATCGTGGCCACCGTATGTGTGGTGATCGTATTTACCATTGTTCAGCAACTGCGGGTACCTGTGTTTGAAGAAACCATCAACCCCTGGTCCTTTACCACCCATATGCTGGGCTGGAAAGGTTTTTTCTATGTAAACAAGAATGCGGAAGGGGCCACAATATCCGGTTCGGTGGAAAATCCGATGGCCCTCGTGCGCAGCGGTTTGATCCTGTTGGGTTATATCATGCTTTTCCTGGCGATCAGTATCCGCGGCTTTAATAAAAAAGATATTCTCAGTTAATACCCCTTTATGAAACAACGACTCCTTTTCTTATTAATGGCTTCCTGCATCACGTTGCTGGCACCCGCCCAGGCGGCCAAAGAGCTGCTGCAGAAAGTAAAAGCCAAATACGATAAAGTGAATGATTATACGGCTTCGGGTAAGATGAAGACAAACGTGATCTTTATCAAGGCACCAGTGGCTACGATAAAAGTCTATTATAAGAAACCGGATAGATTAAAGATCAAAAATGAAAGCGGGGTATCATTCATTCCCAAGGGATCGGCCAATGTGAACATGAACAATGTACTCGGGCTTTCCAACTTTGAAGCAGTGGAGTCGGGTACCGAGAAGATCGCCGGCATCAACTGTAAAGTGATCAAGATCTTTCCGCTCAGTGATGAAGAAAACATTACCCGTGCCACCCTCTATATTGATGAAGCCCGGTTGCTGATGATCAAATCCGTGATCAGTACCCGGGAGAATGGCACCTACGAATTAGTGATGACCTATAAGAAATACGCAGAATGGGGACTGCCTGATAATGTGGAACTGAGTTTCAATACCCGTGATTATAAACTGCCTAAGGGTGTTACCATTGATTATGACAATGGCACGGGCAAAGACCCGGCACGCGATAAAAAGAATCAGAAGGGGAAAGTGGAAATAGCCTATTCTTCTTATGAGATCAATAAAGGCGTGTCCGACACAGTGTTCAACTGATCTTATTCTTCTATGATCTCGTCCTTGGCATTGGCCAGGATAGACGGGGTCATCTTCCGTAACGGATTCTTCCGGCTTTCCATAAAGCCATTTCTGCGGTTAATGATATCGATGCACTCAAAAATAGCCGTGAGGAAGGAGGAGTTATCCGCCTTGTCTTTTCCCGCAATATCAAAAGCCACTCCATGATCGGGAGAAGTGCGTACGGCCGGTAAGCCTGCAGTATAATTCACGCCATCTCCGGAGGCCAGTGTTTTGAAGGGGATCAGCCCCTGGTCATGATACATCGCCAGTACGGCATCAAAGCGCTCAAAACTCCGGCGGGCAAAGAAGGCATCGGCGCTATAAGGGCCTACCACCAGCATATTGTTATTCTTGGCTTCTTTGATCGCGGGTTTGATGATGGTTTCCTCTTCCTTGCCGATCAGCCCTTCATCACCGGCATGGGGATTCAGTCCCAGTACCGCGATCTTCGGCTTCTCAATACCAAAATCCTTCTGCAGACTCTGATGGATCAGGGAGAGTTTACTCAGTATTTTTTCTTTCGTGATATATTGGGCCACTTCTCCTACAGGTACATGCTCGGTTACCAGGGCTACCCTGAAATCACCGGCACAAAGCATCATCACCACGTCTTTTGCCCCAAACATTTCTTTGAGATAGGGGGTGTGCCCGGTAAAATTGAAGTCAGCAGACTGAATATTCTTCTTGTGGATCGGGGCAGTTACCAGCCCATCGATCTGTTTCTGCTTCAACGCTGCAACAGCTGTCTGGAGTGACAGTACCGCATATTTACCTCCCACATCGGTCAGCTGACCCGGGGTAACCTGGATCTCTTCTTCCCAGCAATTGAAGAGGTTGACCTGCTTATGATTGATCCGGTTGAATTCCTTGGTACTGCTGAAATTCAGATTCATCTCCGGCATCGTCTTCCGGTAAAAATTGATCACTTTATTGGAAGCGAAGATCACGGGAGTACAATGCTCCAGGATCCGGTTGTCAGAAAAGGTCTTTATGATCAGCTCAATGCCGATACCGTTCACATCACCGCAGGAAATCCCGATTACAGGTTTATTGATAGTCATGGTTATCTGTACTTATTGGATAAAAGTACGATTTTTAAAAGGATTGAAATCATTCAGCCTGATAATGTTAGCGGATGACGCTGCATCGCCGGGAATAAAAATGGCGATCACAGGGAGGCTGCCGGGGGAACCAGCGGAGCATTTAGGATTAAGGGTAATTGTGTAGCAGGTCTAAGCGATCCGCTTACGGATAAACAGTATTAATACCGATTGACATAGCGGGTTTAATGAGCGAATTTTATAGTTCCAAAAACCCTATCCTTACCTGATGAGATCAATATCCAAATCTGTCTGTCAACTCAGCTTCTTCCTGCTGTATTTTTTTAGCTCAGTTTCTGTTCCTGCACAGGTGACCATTATTCCTTATGGCAGTGCCTGGAAATATTGGGCGAACAGTCTGGCCAACTTTCCTGCAAACTGGGAGACGACCGGTTACAATGATGCAGCCTGGCCATCCGGCAATGGTGAACTGGGCTATGGTGATGGTGATGAATCCACCTGTATACCGGCAGCCAGCCCGGTGGCCGGCACCCTTTGTACGCCTACCGGTAATAAATGGCCCACATATTATTTCCGTAAAGTGGTCAATATCCCGGATCCAGCCCTGTATACCAATTTCAGTTTTAGTATCGACCGCGATGATGGTTTTGTGGTGTATGTAAATGGAGTGGAAGTGTCCCGCAATAACATGGCGGCCGGAGCCGTAAGTTATGGTACCGCGGCGACCAGTGCAGTGGAAGATGTTGTGATCAGTTTTACCGTGGCCACATCTGCATTTGTTTCGGGTAACAATACCATCGCCGTTGAAATACACCAGGCAACCGTGTCCGGATCACCACCGGTCTCTTCGAGCAGCGATATTTCATTTAACCTGCTGTTACAGGGTAATGATGCTTTTTCCGGAGGACTGAGCCGGGGGCCTTACCTGCAGGCCGGCAGTCAGGATGCGATCACGATCCGTTGGAGAACCAGTGTTGCTGAAAATTCCAAAGTGGAACTGGGTACAGTCTATGGCAGTTATCCCATTGTGGTGAATGATGCCAGTACTGTTACAGAACATATCGTGCGGGTGACAGGTCTGTTGACCGATACCAAATATTATTATCGAATCGGAAATTCGACCGCTTCCCAGCTCCCTGATGCAAATCAGTTCTTTACTACTTTACCCGCTTCCAATACCACCCGTAAGATCCGCGTGATCGCATTCGGTGATTGTGGACGAGGCAATGTGGCATACCAGGATGAAAGCCTTGCCAGTTACCTCAGCTATCTTTCTGCCAACAGTATTGAAGCGGCCGATGCCTGGTTATTGCTCGGCGATAACGCTTACAACTCGGGTACCGATGCAGAATTCACCACCAATTTTTTTGATATCTATTGCGACAATATGTTGCGTAATCATAAACTCTACCCGGCTCCGGGTAACCATGATTACGGGAATAGTGCCGGCAATAAGACATTGCGCAATATGGCGTATCACAACAGCTTTACTGTGCCACAGGCCGGGGAGGCCGGCGGGGTCGCTTCCAATAAACAGAATTTTTATTCCTACGATATCGGTAATATTCACTTTCTCTCCCTGGATTCCTATGGTATCGAAAGTG
The DNA here is from genome assembly GCA_943370345.1 of Chitinophaga pinensis. Lineage (GTDB taxonomy): Bacteria > Bacteroidota > Bacteroidia > Chitinophagales > Chitinophagaceae > JJ008. The sequence continues at coordinate 4,664 of CALRQQ020000055.1, read as the reverse complement.
ATGGCACCAGTATTGAAACAGCCGGCGGTACGGCATTGAAGACCTGGCTGACCAATGACCTGGCCGCGAATACAAAAAAATGGACGATCGCCTACTGGCACCACCCGCCTTATACAAAGGGTAGTCATAATTCTGATGCAGAATCCGACCTGGTGAATATCCGGCAAAACTTTATCACGTTCCTGGAAACAAGGGGTGTGGATATGATCGTATGCGGACACAGCCATAATTATGAAAGAGGTTATCTGGTCCGGAATTATACCGGATCATGGGCTTCCTTCAATGCAGGTACACATGCGGTAAGCAGTTCCAGCGCTACCTATACAAGCGGCACTACCTGTCCCTATGTATACAACTCGGCGCCGGCCAATCATGGTACCGTGTATGTGGTCTCCGGTTCTGCCGGTGCCAGCGGTTCGATGAATACCGGATTTGGTACAGGCCCGATGCCTTATGCACTGAATGATGGCGGTGTGTTTTATTTTGAAGTGGAAGATAACCGGCTCGATGCCAAAATGCTCCGCCGTGACGGAACCATTTTCGACCGGTTCACGATCATCAAGGATGTAAATAAGACCACGAATTATACGATCTCCAACGGAGCCTCCAGGACGCTTACCGCTTCCTGGCCGGGCAACTATAGCTGGAGTACATCGGCCACTACCCGTTCGGTTACCGTGACGCCTCCCGTTAATGCAGTTACCAACTATACCGTAGAAGATGAGTATGGCTGTATTACCGATCAGTTCAGTATTACAACTTCCAGCACGTTACCGGTAAAACTGCTCCGCTTCGATGCCAGATATACGGATGGATCGGTTCGGCTGAACTGGTCCGTTATAGCCGATGAGCCCGCCGGACAGTTTGTGATCGAACGGTCGGAAAACGGCCGCGATTTTATCCGGCTGGGTACATTGGATGTCATATCCGGGAACGGGGAACAGGAGTATGTCTACCCGGATCAGCAACCCCTCACCGGAACATCTTTCTACCGCCTTTCTTTATTGGTAACAGGGAATAGCCCCTCCTATTTCGGTATTAAAAAAGTGAACGGCACTTCATTAACTGGTTTTGATATGAAAATGATTACCGGGAATGCCGGCCAACTGATCGTTGACTGCAGTACGGAGTATGATGATCAGTTCAGTCTTGTTGTTTTTTCTCTCAGCGGAAATAAGATCATAGGTGAAGAGCTGCTCCTGTTGAAAGGCATCACCCGTAAAGAATTGAACCTGCAACCGGGGATGTATATCTGTGAATTGAGGAACCGCCGCGGCGAGGCCGTGCAACAAAAAGCGATAGTACATTAATTGTAAATGAAACGGATCATTATCATATTAATCCTGCTTGTACCGGTGTTCAGCACCCGGGTGACCGCCCAGGTGTTGCGCACATTTACACCCCGGTATTATAATGCGTCCGTAAAAGGTAATATCACATTCGTTGCGAACAATATCATCACCTCATCCGGTGTGAATACCACAGAAGCGCCTCCCGGTGGTACAGCCGTGAATAACGGGAATACCGGAGCTAATATTGATATTTCCGGAACCAGTCTTATCGCCTATGGCGCCTCCTGGAAATATTACTCCACCGGTTCAGTCCCAGCTGGCAGCTGGAAAAACCTGGGTTACAATGATGCGGCCTGGTCAACCGGTAATAGTGAGCTGGGATATGGGGACGGTGATGAAGCGACCTGTATCCCTTCCGGCGGTGGCGGTACGGCCTGTGCACCTACCGGGAATAAATATATCACCAGCTATTTCCGCAAATCCATCACGATCGCAAACCCATCCGTGTATGGGGCTTTTCGGTTTAACGTGGAAAGGGATGATGGCTTTGTCGTCTATGTGAATGGGGTCGAAGCAGGACGTAATAATATGCCCGCCGGCACCCCGGTATATGCAACCACGGCCTCGGCTGCCGTGGAAGATGCCGTGATCAGTTTCACGATTGCGAACAGTTTTTTCAGTGCCGGCACCAATGATATTGCCGTGGAAATGCACCAGTCGGGCGCCAGCAGTTCCGATCTTTCTTTCAACCTGGAGCTCACCGGGGTGGATCCGCTGATCTTCAACTCGTCATCAGCAGATCTTTCATTGCCGTCCTGTTCGCAGGTATTGTTTGCCGGACTGTACTGGGGAGCTACCCAGGGTACGGATGGTACCAATACCGCCTGGATCACTGGTGAAACAGCTGTGAAACTGAAATTACCTGGTGCCTCCGCGTTTACGGATCTGACATCCACACAAACCGATTACCATAATGGCACTTTGGTACCCGGACTCCCGCATACAGGTTACCGTTGCTTTGCGGATATTACTTCGTTGGTGAATGTCACCAATCCGAATGGCACCTACACCATCGCCAATGTGTGCAGTCCGGCAGGTATCGTCAATACCGCCGGTGGCTGGACGATCGTCATTGCCTATTCCGATCCGGCCACTATTATCCGAAACCTCACCGTATTTGACGGATCAGCCATCATGAACGGTGGCGACCCGGCCCTTCATATTCCGATTTCCGGTTTCTTAACCCCGCCTTCGGGACCAGTCAGTTGTGAACTGGGTGCTGTTGTATTTGATGGCGACCGTGTATCCACGGATGAATACTCTTTCAAACAGAATTCAAATCCGCTTATAGGAACGTATACCAGTCTTACCCCGAATGCCACAGCGAACCTGAATGATATGTGGAACAGTACCATTTCAAAGTACGGCACTGTTGTAACCACCCGTAATCCCGCCCATCAGAATACACTCGGATATGATGCGGATATTATTACGGTACCCAATTCATTGAATGCTGTACTTGGCAACAGCCAGAGTTCTGCCAGCATCCGCTTCAGTTCGCCTTCAGAGAACTATATGTTACAAGTGGCCACTACCGCGATCTCGCAATACACTCCCAGTTTTTCAGTATTGAAAAGTTCAACGGATCTCAATGGAAGTACCCTGCTTCCGGGCGATGTACTCCGGTACCGCGTGGATTATGAGAATCATGGCAATGATGCCAGCACCAATACCATTATTTATGATAATATTCCCGTAGGTACGACCTATCTGCCGGGCAGTCTTGTGATCAATGGCGTCACTAAAACTGATGCCACTGCCGATGATCAGGCTGAGTTTGATGTAGCCAATAACCGGGTGATCTTCCGGTTGGGAACGGGTGCCAACGGTTCTTCGGGAGGTGAGCTGTCCATAGGTGCAACGGGCTATATCACATTTGATGTATATACTGCATCATCCTGTGCCACCTATGCCTGTAATAATGTACTCAGCAACAGTGCACGGATCGATTACCTCGGTAAACTGTCCGGTATTTCGTTATATGACTCCAGCGGGGTATCTGTTGGTGGTTGCGAAATACATGGACCTGTGCTCGATACCATTTTGGGTTCCTGTATGCCGCTGGGCGATACGATCCTGACAAATAATTGTCCTGTTACTTCGGTTACGATCCCCGTGGCCCGTTATGGCGGCTACCAGTTTTATTCCGGTTTTCCCTTTACGGGGGCTAACACGTACAATCCGGCCACACCGGTCACTTTTACCCGTGTGATCTATGCCTGGTACGATGGTCCGGGCGCCTGCGATGATACCCTTCAGCTGAATATCTATATCCTGGCTTGTCCGGATATTGATGATGATAATGATGGCTTACCCGATTACCTCGAACTTAACAATCCTGTGGCCCTGCAGGATCACGACAGTGACGGGGTACCCAACTGGAACGATGCGCAGTATCCCGGCTTTACCGATAATAATGCCGATGGGTTTAATGACAATTTTGATCCAAGTGCCGATAGTGACAATGATGGTACATTCAATTTCTACGATCCTGATTTTCCTGGCTATGCGGACAGCAATGGGGATGGGGTGAATGATACGATGGATAAGGATCTCGATGGAATTCCCAATCATCTTGACCTGGACAGCGACAATGATGGCATCCCGGATACGGTGGAAAGTTTTGGCGTGGATGCTGACGGGGATGGCCGGATCGATAATTACACCGAAACGGATAATGACGGATTTTCCCAGAATGTGGATGCCAATAATACAGGCGTCAGCGGATCTTCCACCGGACTTGGTGCGTTGGATACAGACAGCGATGGTGTACCCAATTACCTGGACCTGGACAGTGATAATGACGGGATCCCTGATATCATAGAAGTATATGGAAGTGATGCGGGCAACAGTGCCAGAGTGAGTGTGTATATGGATACGGATGGAGACGGTTATGCAGATGCATTGGATGCCGATGTTGGAAATGATACCGTGATGGAGAACAGTGCAGCAGCATTGTTGCGAACAGGAGCAGATGGTAATAACGACGGGCGTTGCGACAGCTGGCCGTATAAGAATATGGATGGCGATAGTAAGCCCAATCCCTATGATCTGGACAGTGACGGAGATGGAATTGCCGATGTCCGGGAAGCCGGATTTTCCGATGGCGACTGGAATGGCCAGGTGGATGGAGCTGTAAATTCCAATGGACGAAATAGTTTGCTGGCCTTGCAGGGATCATTAAGTATTCCGGACAGCGATGCCACAGGCAGGACCAACCCCTATGATATTGATGCGGATGATGATGGTATTCCTGATAATGTAGAAGGGCTTACCACCCTTGGATATGTATTGCCGGCCGCTGCCGACACG
>CALRQQ020000054.1:0-12127 GCA_943370345.1 Chitinophaga pinensis | reverse complement strand
AATATGACGGTTACCTCCGGGATGGTTGTGTATGGAGCAATGAGATCGACATTTATGACAAGATGAGTGCCCAGATCATTTATGCCAACGGTGTTACCGCCAATTACTCCCTGACCACTTATTCTCCCTATGAAGGCTGGAAGATCGCTTTCAACGGCATGAAGGGGCGGATCGAGACCTGGGAAGATATTCCCTTTATGCAAAAAGTGGCCGAAGATCAGTCCACCAAACATGCGGTGGAAATGAGCAATGCTGATGACGCGGTAGCGAATGATTACCGGCAGATCATTGCGATGGACAATTTTGCTAAAAACTATGAAGTCTATACTTCGCCGATCATCAAAGCCGGTCACGGTGGTGGTGATGTACGGATGCAACGGCGGATGTTTGTAGATACCAATGACAATCCACTCCATATCATGGCCGGTACCCGCGATGGCGCCATGTCGATCCTGATCGGTATTGCCGCGCGAAAAAGTATCCAGCTCAAACGCCCTGTAAAAATCAGTGAACTTACCGATCTGGTGCCCATGACCAACCGGTTTTAACCAGCATTCATGAAAAAGATCATTCCATTCTTATTCGTCATTTTTCTTTTACCTATAATTGCCGGCGCCCAATCCAAAAAGGAAAAACAGGTAGCCGCCGCTACCGAACAATTGCGAAAAGCAATGGTAGAAGGTAATAAACCGGAACTGGAACGACTGACCAGTCCACTCCTGAGTTACGGACATTCCGGTGGTCATATAGATGATCAGGCCGAATTTGTCAAAAAACTAACCGGGGGCGGCTCCGATTTTGTAACGATCGATCTGAGTGAACAGACCATTTCCATCAGTGGTAAGACGGCCCTTGTCCGACATACCCTTACTGCAAAGACGAACGATAATAATAAACCCGGCGACGTTTTATTAAAAGTGTTGCTGGTATGGCAAAAAAAGGGTGGACACTGGAAATTACTGGCCCGTCAGGCTGTAAAACTGGCTCATTAAACCCCGTTTTCCCGGTCTGCAGAAGATCCGGGAAAACGGCACCGTTCCCGATAACGATTGCGTAAATAATCAGCTGCAATTCGTTGATTAACAGCGAATATCTGCTTAGCATTGTAACACCTATCACCCATTGGGTGTGTAAAAACTTGCCAATGAAACGGTCTATATTATTATTCCTTCTAATTTCTTCGGGTACGCTTTTCGCACAGGACTGGAAATTACCGGTCATCACCAGCCCCAAATTCAAAAAAGACACCCTGAATATCGTGAAAGCCGGCGCGATGCCGGATGGTTATACGCTCAATACAACCGCGATCAACAGCAGTATTTCGACCATGAGTAAGAAAGGAGGTGGTGTGGTACTTGTGCCCAAAGGGCTCTGGCTTACCGGACCGGTCGTACTGCAATCCAATGTAAATCTGCACCTCGCCACCGGGGCTACCTTACTTTTTACAAAAGACAAATCGCAATACCCGCTGATCGAAGCCAATTGGGAGGGATTACCCCAGATGCGGAACCAGTCCCCCATTTCTGCTACCGGGGCTTCTAATATTGCCATTACAGGGAAAGGCATCATTGACGGAAACGGTGATGTATGGCGTGCGGTAAAAAAAGATAAACTCACCGAAAGCCAGTGGAAAAAGAAACTGGAAAGCGGCGGGGTATTGAGCGATGATAAAAAAACCTGGTACCCTTCGGCTGGTTTTATGAAAGGGTCCAAAATGCCGGCAAATCCGGGTATGATCATCCCTGGAAAAGAACGGGCATACTATGATAGCATCAAAGATTTCCTGCGGCCCAACCTGGTATTACTGACCCAATGTAAAAATGTCTTGCTTGAGGGCGTAACGTTCCAGAACTCCCCGGCCTGGTGCCTGCATCCGTTGATGTGTGAGCAGCTCACCGTGCGGAATATATTTGTCAAGAACCCCTGGTATGCCCAGAACGGTGATGGCATTGATGTGGAGAGTTGTAAGAATGTATTGATTGAGAATTCCGTATTTGATGTAGGTGATGATGCACTTTGTATGAAGAGCGGACGGGATGCAGAGGGACGTAAACGCGGCCTGCCTACTGAAAATGTGATCATCCGCGGCTGTACAGTATACGCGGCCCATGGCGGCTTTGTGATCGGCAGTGAGATGAGCGGTGGTGCCCGGAATTTGTACGTGAGTAATTGCACCTTCATTGGTACCGATATCGGACTGCGTTTCAAAACCACCCGTGGACGTGGCGGTGTGGTGGAGAATATTTTTATCAAAGACATTTACATGAAGGATATTCCGGCTGAAGCTATCTTATTCGACATGTACTATATGGCCAAGGACCCGGTGGCACTCGCGGGTGAAAAAAGAGAATTGCCCCGCGTGGAAGTAAAACCGGTGGATGAAACCACTCCCGTCTTCCGCAATTTCCATATCAGTAATGTGTATTGCAGTGGTGCGGAAAAAGGCATCTTCCTCAGAGGCATCCCTGAAATGCATGTACAGAACATTGTACTGGAAAATATGGTGCTGCAGGCCGATAAAGGCATCGATGTGCAGGAAGCCAGCAATATCACTTTCCGGAATATCCGCCTCGAAACAAAAGACAGCAACCCGGTGGTGGATGTAACTCAAAGTGATGCACTGGTATTCGACAAGATCATAACCAAAGCCGGACCTGCACTTTTCTTCCGGTTCAGCGGCGACAAGACAAAGAAGATACAAATTAAAAATACCGACCTGAATAATGCCAGCCAGTCTACCAGTTTTGAACTGGGGGCAAACTCAGCAGAACTGAAAAAGCAATAAGCGGTTTCGGTCACCTGTTCAGTCAAATCATTGAATAAACACCACATCATGAAAAAACTGGCGATTGCCTTTACCTTATTCGCCTGCATCACCGGTGCAGCGCAGACACCCGGCCAACGTTTGTCTGAAACAGTGATGAAGATCTGGAAAGACTCCATTCCGATCGGCAGCCAGACCAAATGGAGCTACGACATGGGCGTGGTGCTGAAAGGCCTGGAAGGACGCTGGATGAATACCGGTGATGTACGGTGGTTCAATGCCATCCAGTCCAAGATCGACTGGTTTGTACAACCCGATGGGTCGATCAAAAACTATGAGTTGAATGAATACAATATTGATCATGTAAACAATGGCAAACTGGTACTCCTCCTCTACCGCGTAACCGGTAAGGAAAAATACAAGAAAGCCGCCGATCATTTGCGTGATCAGCTCCGCACGCATCCCCGCACGAAAGAAGGAGGCTTCTGGCATAAAAAAGTATATCCCTATCAGATGTGGCTGGATGGCCTGTACATGGGCGCGCCCTTTTACGCAGAATACGCGATGCTTTTCCACGAAGACAGTGTCTTCAATGATGTGGCCAACCAGTTCATCTGGATGGAAAAACATGCCCGCGATCCGAAAAGCGGATTACTCTATCATGCCTGGGATGAAAGCAAGGAACAACAATGGTCCAGCAAGACCACCGGCACTTCTCCCCTTTTCTGGTCACGCGCTATGGGTTGGTATGCCGATGGTATTGTGGATGCGCTGGACTATTTCCCCGCCAATCACCCGAAAAGAAAAGACCTGATCGCTATCCTGAACCGGTTAGTGAATGCGATTGAAAAAACACAGGACAAGACCACCGGGCTCTGGTACGATATTCAGTTATACAATGGTCCGGGTAAGGAAAAGAATTATGTCGAAGCTTCTGCCAGTTCACAGTTCGTCTATGCCGTGGCCAAAGGGGTGCGTAAAGGTTACCTGCCCGCTGCTAAAATAGCGATCGCCAAAAAAGGATATGAAGGATTAGTCAAACAATTCATCAAAGAAGAAAACGGTCAGACCAATTTGCACGGTACGGTGAAAGTAAGCGGACTGGGTGGCAAACCCTACCGCGACGGCAGTTTTGAATACTATATGAGCGAACCCGTGATCGTGAATGACCCCAAGGGTATTGGCGCCTTCCTGCTCGCCAGCAACGAAATGGAGATCCTGCCGACCCTCTCTTATGCAAAAGGAAAGAAAGTATTGCTTGACCGTTGGTTCAACAGTGAAAAAAGAAAAGATATCACCGGTGCCGAACAATACTGGCATTATGTATGGGAGGAAAGAAGTCACCCCGGCTTTTATACGTTTGGAAAAGTATTTGAAAAATACGGAGCTACGCTCTCATCACTTGATGTGGCTCCTTCTGCTGCCGGACTCAAAGGCGCTTCTGTCTATATCATCGTAGATCCGGATCATAAAAAGGACAATCCCAATCCCAATTTTGTAAATGATAAAGACGTAAAAGCGATCAGCGATTGGGTAAAAGCCGGTGGCACCTTATTCCTGATGGCCAATGACAGCAGCAACTGCGACCTCACCTATTTCAATAAGCTGGCCGGTGCCTTTGGCATCACCTATGAATACAAAAACCTGAACATGGTGAAAAATGACACCTATGTGCAGGGAGAAGTTTGGCCTGAAGGCTCTTCCGTCTTTAAAAACAAGTACCGGATGTTCCTCAAGGAACTAAGTCCGGTATCAGTAAAAGCGCCGGCCAAAGCGGATGTGAAAAAAGAAGGGGATATCATTATTGCCACCGCCCGGTTGGGTAAAGGCAAAGTGATCGCCGTAGGTGATCCCTGGTTATACAATGAATATATCGACGGCCGCAAACTGCCGGCGATCTATGAAAATTATAAAGCAGCCGAAGATCTGGCACAATGGCTGCTGGTTAAATAAGAATGAATAGGGCTTTCCGACATATAAGCGTGCTCCTGCTGGGCCTGGGCTACAGCACAGGACTCCTTTTTGCCCAACATCGGCTGGTAGTAGACAAGAGCGGAAAAGGCGATTTCAACTCCATTCAAGGTGCGATCAACAGTCTGCCTGATTCTTCCACCACCCCGCGAACGATCTATATCCGCAACGGTGTTTATCAGGAGAAACTGTATATCGAAAAAGCCAATATCATACTCGAAGGAGAAGCACGCAGCACGGTGATCATCACCGCTTCTATCGCCCGTGATGAATGGCGCTGTGGTCATATGGACGATTGGGGCGTTGCCACCCTGAATGTGGGCGCCAATGATCTTACCCTGAAACACCTGACCATTGTGAACAGTTTTGGTTTTGATTTTACAACCGCCCCCATGATCTACTGTGCGGCAGATACCGGCAGCAATAAAACCCGCACGCTGAAAAAGGACGGTCACCAGATGGCCTTGCGCACCATGAACCTTGCGACCCGCCTGGCTGCGGTGGATTGCCATTTTAAGGCTTTTGGTGGTGATACAGTAAGTCCCTGGGAAACCGGCAATGGGATGTGGTATTTTAAAGATTGTATCATGGAAGGTGGTGTGGATTTCTATTGTCCCCGAGGCTGGGCCTGGGCTGAGCACTGTACGTTCATCAGTCATTCCGGTACCGCTGCTATCTGGCACGATGGATCCGGCCATAAAGATTCAAAGACGGTATTACTGAACTGCCGGTTCACGGGTTTTGATGGCTTTCAATTGGGGCGTTATCATAAGGATGCCCAGTTCTACCTGGTCAACTGTTCTTTTGCTGCCAATATGCGTGACCAGGCTATTTACCGGGTACCCACCAGCAATACCATTCAGTGGGGCGAACGGATCTATTATTACAATTGTCACCGCGATGGCGGGAATGAATATAACTGGTATGCCAATAACCTGCCTGCAGGCTTACCCGCTTCGGATATTACGGTAAGCTGGGTATTTGGTAACCGGTGGAAAACGGTAACAGAAAAGAATAAACAACCATAGACGATGAAAGCGTTAAATGCAAGTACTGTTGATAAACCGGTATTGCCGGTAAAGATCCTTCAATTCGGCGAAGGAAATTTCCTTCGTGCCTTTGTGGACTGGATGATCGACAAAGCCAATCAATCCGGTAGAATGAATCATGGCGTAGCCATTGTACAACCGATCGCCGGCGGTGATTTTGTGCGTGACCTCTTTGCCAGGCAGGACAATCTCTACCATGTGTATCTTGAAGGGATCAAAGACAAACAACCGGTAAAGGAAGTGGCCCTGGTGAAATGTATAACCGGTGTATATAACCCCTACTCCGATTACCAAACATACGAGTCCATTTTCCTGAGTGAAGAACTGGAAATGATCGTCTCCAATACCACTGAAGCCGGAATCCGCTATGAAGAAGGCGATGACCTGAATGCCGAACCGCCTGCCTCCTTTCCTGCAAAAATGACGGCCCTGTTGTATAAGCGTTTTAAAAAATTCAATGGCGATGCGTCCAAAGGACTGTCCATCATCTGCTGCGAACTGATCGAAGACAATGGCTCCACCCTGCGTCAGTATGTATTGCAACATGCGACGTTCAATAAGCTGGGCACAGACTTTGAACAATGGGTCAGCAACCATTGTCATTTCTACGATACCCTGGTAGACCGTATCGTACCGGGATTCCCGAAGGAAAATATTGCTGAGATCCAGGCCGAGATCGGCTATGAAGATAACCTCGTGGTGAAAGGTGAATACTTCCACGTATGGGCGATCGGTGGCGACAGCAGCATCAAACAGAAACTGCCCTTAGACCAGGCCGGAATGAATGTATTATTCATGGATGATATCCGTGAGTTCAGGGCCAAGAAAGTGCGTATCCTGAATGGATCCCATACCGGCATGGTGCCTGTTGCCCTGCAGCTCGGTTGTGCTACTGTGATGGATGCCTTCAATACCCCGGAAGTGGAGCAATTCATCAATAAAATGGTGAGTGAAGAAACCCTGCCGGTGATCAATGAAGATCCCGAAGAACTGAAAAAATTCGCCGGCAAGATCTTAGAGCGTTTCTACAACCCTTATCTCAAACATTATCTCAAGGATATTTCGCTCAACTCCCTCTCCAAATGGGAGACCCGGAATTTCCCGACGGTGAAAGATAATTATACCAAACTCAACAAGAACGCCAGGCTGAATACCTTTTCCTTTGCGGCACTGCTCGTACTCTACAGTGGCAAGGCGGCCGTGGAGTTCACCCCCAACGATACCCCGGAATTTGTGGAATTCATCCGCAGTACTTTCGACGCCGGAAATGTAAAAGGTTGGGTGGACGCTGTAGTAAAGAATAAAAAAATATGGAAGGAAGACTTTACCGTTTCCCCCTTCTTTATCGACGAAGTAGCCACCAGTGCTTCCGCCATTTTGAATAACGGCATGAAAGCCGCCTTAACTGAATTGATCAACGCATAAATTAATAAACCGCATTGTATGTCCCAGATCGTATTAAAAGTCCATCCGAAGGATAATGTAATCGTAGCTTTAAAAGACCTCGCCAAGGGTCAGACCATCCAATATGAAGGTGCCACGTATGTAATGCAGGAAGACATTCCCGCCAAACATAAATTCTTCATGCAGGACATGAAGCAGGGCGATGAGATCACCATGTATGGGGTACTCGTGGGCAAGGCTCAGATGTCGATTGCACAGGGAGCCCGGATGTCCACTGAAAACACCAAGCACGCGGCCGAGCCCTATACTTACCGTAAAGTGAATTACAACTGGCAGGCCCCTGATGTTTCCAAATTCACGGGGCGTACCTTCAACGGTTACCACCGTCCCGATGGCCGGGTTGGTACTGCCAATTACTGGTTGTTCATCCCCACTGTTTTTTGTGAAAATCGCAATCTCGATGTGATCCGCGAAGCCATGCACAATGAACTGGGCTATGCCGTAACGGATAAATACAAGAGTTATACGCACCAGTTGCTCGATGCGTTGAATAAAGGTGAAGACCTTTCCAATGTGAGTCTGGCCCCTAACGCCGTCAATAACAGCAACCGTCCCTTTAAAAATGTGGATGGCATCAAGTTCCTCAATCACCAGGGTGGTTGCGGGGGTATCCGCCAGGATGCAGCCGTATTGAGTAAACTGCTCGCCGCTTATGCCGATCATCCGAATGTGGCCGGTATCACCGTACTGAGTCTGGGTTGCCAGAACTTACAGACCCAGGATTTTCTCAATGACCTGAAAGCCCTGAATCCGAACTTTGATAAGCCGATGTTCATCTTTGAACAGCAACAATCCCAAAGCGAAGAACAACTGATCGCCGATGCGATCCGTAAAACATTTGAAGGATTGGTAGAGGCCAATAAGATCGAACGCAAGCCTGCTTCATTAGATAAAATGTGTCTGGGTGTGAAATGCGGCGGCAGTGATGGGTTCAGTGGTATCTCCGCGAATCCGGCCGTAGGTTATGCCTCCGACCTGCTGGTGGCACTCGGTGGTAAAGTCTTACTCGCTGAGTTCCCAGAACTCTGTGGTGCCGAACAGAACCTGATCGACCGCACCCTTGAAGAAGATGCAGCAAAGAAATTCATCAAACTCATGTCGGCCTACAGCGATTCCGCTGAAAAAGCAGGCAGCGGTTTTCATATGAATCCCTCGCCTGGTAATATCAAGGACGGACTGATCACCGATGCCATCAAGAGTAATGGTGCGGCACTGAAAGGTGGTACTTCACCTGTGGTGGATGTACTCGATTATACCGAAGTGGTAAAGAAACCCGGACTGAGCCTGGTATGTACACCCGGTAATGATGTGGAAGCCACCACTGGTAAAGCCGCGAGCGGTGCTACCCTTATCCTCTTCACCACCGGTCTCGGTACACCAACCGGCAACCCGGTTTGTCCCACGATCAAAGTCTCGACCAACAGCCATCTCACCAAACGCATGAATGATATCATCGATATCGACTGTGGTCCGGTGATCGATGGCGAAAAAACGATCCCACAGATGGGTGAAGATATATTGGACTATTGTATCAAAGCCGCCAGTGGTGAAGTGATCCCCAAAGCGGTATTGCTGAACCAGGATGATTTCATTCCCTGGAAAAGAGGCGTGTCTTTATAATATTAAACTGAAGCAGATCGGATGGAAAATATGTTCTCTTTAAAAGGAAAAGTAATTGTAGTTACCGGCGGTACCGGCGTGCTCGGCCATGCGTTCTTAAGAGCCCTTACTGCAGCAGGTGCTACAGTGGGTGTATTAGGCAGGAACCAGGCCAAGGCCGAAGAACGGGTGAAAGAGATCACAGATGCCGGTGGTGAAGCCATGGTGCTGATCGCGGATGTACAGGACGAAGCCCAGTTGATCGCCTGCCGCGAAAAGATGATCGCGAAATACGGAAAGATCGATGGGTTAGTGAATGGAGCCGGAGGTAATGTACCCGAAGGTATCCTGCAACCGGCTGATGATATTTTCTCCATGAGTGCGGCGGGCATGAAAAAAGCATTAGACATGAATGTCTGGGGCAGTATCATCCCTACCCTCGTGTTTGGCCGGGCCATTGCAGACAATGGCGGCGGCAGTATCGTCAATATCTCTTCCGTCAGTGTGGATCGAACACTCACAAAGGTGATGGGCTATAGTCTGGGTAAAGCAGCCATTGAAATGTATAATAAATGGTTTGCCGTAGAACTGGCCAACCGCTATGGGGATAAGATCCGGATGAATGCGATCATACCCGGTTTCTTTCTGACTGAACAGAACCGGATGCTGCTCACTGACGGTCAGGGTAATCTTTCTGAAAGAGGCAACCTGATCATCAAGGGCACTCCGTTCAAAAAATTCGGCAACCCGGATGATCTCGGCGGCGCGTTGGTGTACCTGATGAGTGATGCGTCCTCATTTGTTACCGGCACCACGATCAAGGTGGACGGCGGTTTCACAGCGTTCAGCGGCGTATAATGTACTGTGCAGCAATGCACCTCATATAAAATGTAACGTATGAAAAAGTTCCTGGATGAAAATTTCCTGCTGCACAATAAGACCGCGCAGGACCTGTATCATGGCTTTGCCAAAGACATGCCCATCATCGATTACCACAATCACCTTCCGCCCAATGAGATCGCGGAAGACAAACAGTTTGACAATATCACCCGGGTATGGCTGAATGGTGACCACTACAAGTGGCGGGCCATGCGTACCAATGGAGTGGATGAATCCTATATCACCGGTGATAAGTCCGACTTTGAAAAATTCCAGGCCTGGGCCGGTACCGTGCCGTACACCCTGCGCAATCCACTTTATCATTGGACACACCTGGAACTGCAGCGTTATTTCGGCATTACTGAGATCCTGAATGCCGATTCGGCCAGGGCCATCTATGATAAAGCGTCGGCTTTATTACAGACCAAGGAATACAGTGTACGCGGATTACTCGAGCGTATGAATGTAAAAGCGGTCTGCACCACCGATGATCCTGTGGACAACCTGCAATATCATCAGCAGATCCGGCAGAGCGGTTGGGGTGTAAAAGTATTACCGGCATTCCGACCGGATAAGGCCATGAATGTGGACAGTGTGAGTGGCTTCAACAATTACCTCACCCTGCTGGAAGCAGCGGCTGATGTATCGATCAGTACGTACAATGATTATCTCGCGGCACTAAAGAAAAGACATGATTTCTTTGTAGCTAATCAGAGCAGTGTGAGTGACCACGGACTCGAAGAGATCTATGCGGAAGACTATACCAGCACCGAGATCGCCGGCATTTTCGCCAAGATCCGTTCGGGTGGCGAACTGACCCTGCTGGAAAACCGCAAATTCAAATCCGCCATGCTGGTGAACTTTGCCGAGTGGGATTGGGAAAAAGGATTTGTACAGCAATACCACCTCGGTGCATTGCGGAACAATAACAGCCGTCGCTTAAGTCAGCTTGGTGCAGATACCGGCTGGGACAGTATCGGTGATTTCTCCCAGGCAAAAGCATTATCTAAATTCCTTGACCGCCTTGATGGTAACAATACCCTGGCCAAGACGATCATCTATAACCTGAATCCGGCGGATAATGAATTATTCGCCACCATGATCGGCAATTTCAACGACGGTTCTGCCGCTGGTAAGATCCAGTGGGGATCAGCCTGGTGGTTCCTGGATCAGAAAGATGGTATGATCAAACAACTGAATGCACTTAGTAATATGGGACTGGTAAGTAAGATGGTGGGGATGTTGACAGACAGCCGCAGCTTCCTCTCTTTCCCGAGACATGAGTATTTCCGTCGTTTGTTATGTAACCTGTTTGGTGAAGAAGTCGATAATGGCGAACTGCCCAATGACCTGCCCTGGATCGGACAGGTGATCCAGGATATTTGCTTTAACAATGCGAAGAATTATTTCAACTGGCAGACATTGGATACCAAAGTCGTGGCAGGACCCCAAACTGCCTGATCCGGTTGTTTGCCTTTGAAAAAAGTTAACAGCAAACCGGTAACGATACCGGAGAAATCCGATAACGTTACCGGTAAAAAAATACAAACCGGGTAACCGGAATTCCCTGTGCAAGGATGTACCTTACAGGAGTAAATTAATTGATCAGTAAATAAACAGAACACATGAACACTTTAGCCTCATTCAATTTAGCGGGTAAAACGGCGCTTGTAACCGGTTGTGATACCGGACTTGGCCAGGGAATGGCCCTCGCGCTTGCCGAAGCTGGTGCCGATATTGTCGGCGCTTCTATTGTAGACGATTATTCAGCCACCCAGGAAGCCATTGAAGCCACCGGCCGCAAATTCACCTATCATAAAGTGGATATTGGTGACCGTGACGCCCTCTATGCCTTTATTAATAAAGTAAAAGCAGAGAATAAAATTGATATCCTGGTCAACAATGCCGGGATCATCATGCGCAAACCCGCTGCGGAACATCCGGATGAATACTGGGACAAAGTGATCGCCATCAACCTCGATGCACAATTCATCCTCGGTCGTGAGTTTGGTAAGCACATGATCGATAACGGCGGTGGCAAGATCATCTTCACCTGTTCGCTTCTGAGTTTCCAGGGCGGCATCAATGTACCGGGTTATACAGCCAGTAAATCTGCAGTAGCCGGTTTAGTACGTGCTTTTGGTAACGAATGGGGCAGCAAGGGCGTATGTGTAAATGGTATCGCTCCCGGCTATATCGCCACCAATAATACCCAGGCACTCCGGGAAGATCCGGAAAGAAGTAAGTCAATCCTGGATCGTATTCCGCTTGGCCGCTGGGGTGTACCTGCTGACTTCAAAGGTCCGGTAGTATTCCTTGCCTCGGCAGCTTCTGATTATGTAAATGGTACTGTATTATTTGTTGACGGTGGCTGGATGGCCCGCTAAAATTTAAACCATGA
>CALRQQ020000053.1:0-12136 GCA_943370345.1 Chitinophaga pinensis | reverse complement strand
GGCATGACCTGATCCCGATGCTGATGGATACAGTGAGAGGCTATATGCAGCATGAAAAGGAACTGCTCAGCAGCCTGACTGCTTTACGGCAGCAATTTGATTCGTCGCAGTTGCCGGTAAATGAAAAAATAAAACTGGAAAACCAGTTCAATACACTGTTGAAACAGGTAAGTGTACAGGTGGAGAACTACCCCGACCTGAAAGCCAGCGCTAATTTTCTGAAACTGCAGGGAGCGATCAATGAAACCGAAGAGCAACTGGCCGCTGCCCGCCGTTTTTATAATGCGGCCGTGAACGATTACCATAACGGGATCCAGACCTTCCCTTCCTCCGTCATTGCCTCGATGGCGGGGATGGTCCGTAAAGAGTACTTTGCCGTGAGTGAAGAGGCGAAAGCAGTGCCGGTGGTCAACTTTAAATAAAAATTCACCTATGCCTCCTCCCAGTGATTTTACCGCATTTTATGAGCAGGAGTTGAAGGAGTTGCTGCTTCCCCTGGAAGATCAGCGAAAAAAAATTAAGAAGCGGGGAGTATACGGCTTCATATTGCTGGGTCTTGCTATTGTTATTTTTATTATCGGAATCACCAGTCAGCTAACGGCCGCCATCATTTCGGGCATTGCTGTTTTCGTGGCAGCCATTATCGTCCTGATCCTGTTTGCTCACCGGTTAAAGAAATTCACCGGTACTTTTAAAAAGCAGATCGTTAGCCGGATTATCGCCTTTATCAATCCTTCACTCCGGTATAGCCCGGAACGGTTTATCTCTGAAGCGGATTATCAAAACAGCGGGCTCTACCTGAATAGTCCTGACCGCTATAAAGGCGATGATTATGTGGAAGGCACCCACGATAAAACCTTTTTTTGTTTTTCTGAGCTGCATACGGAAGAACAAATCAGTTCCGGTAAAGAATCCCATTGGGAGACCATTTTCAAGGGACTGTTCATCATTGCCGATTTTAATAAAAATTTTTCAGGCCGCACCTATGTCTGGAGTGAAAAGAAACCCCAGCTTAATTTTCTGAATAAACGGTTTACGTCCTTTGGTTCCGGATTAGAAAAAGTGAAGCTGGAAAGTGCTGATTTCGAAAAGCGGTTTATTGTGTATAGCAATGACCAGGTGGAAGCCCGTTATATTCTTACTCCCTCATTTATGGAAAGACTGGTGCGGTTGCAGCAAATGACCAGTAATGAAGCATCCATATCCTTTGTACATACTAACATTCACATAGCCATTCCGATGAAGAATGAACTTTTTGAGCCTTCCGTATTCCGGATGAATGATTTCAGCCGCCTGGAGCAATTCCGGTCCACCATTCAGATTGTTTATGAAATCATTGATGAGTTGAAATTGAATGATAGATTGTGGACGAAGGAATAGGAGCAGTCAGCAGTTCAATGCTTTGGATAATAGTTAGGAGTTGGGGTATTTTTTTCTCTGAATGCCAGCCAGATAGTTCAACCCCTTCGGGGTTGAATAAAATTACACAAGGGCGAAGCCCGGTGTTTATTTACAGGGTAGCGCCATAAAAAAACCGGTCACCCTTTTCAGAATGACCGGTATATTTTTGATTTTTCATTATTTATTCCAACACCGGACGCAACCACTTCTCTGCTTCCTCCAGCGGCATGCCCTTTCGTTTGGCATAATCCTCCAGCTGGTCCTTGCTGATCTTGCCTAATCCGAAATAATGGCTCTTCGGATGTCCGATATACCAGCCGCATACGGAGGCGGGCGGATTCATTGCGAGGCTCTCTGTCAAAGTGATACCGATATTTTCAGTCACATTCAGCAGTTCAAACAATTTCAGCTTCTCCGTATGATCCGGGCAGGCCGGATAACCCGGCGCCGGACGGATGCCCTTGTATTCTTCGCGGATCAGTTGTTCGTTGCTGAGTTGTTCCTCCTTTTCATAGCCCCAGAATTCCTTACGGGTCTGTTCGTGCAAACATTCTGCAAAGGCTTCCACCATCCGGTCTGCCAGAATCTGCACCAGGATCTTATTGTATTCATCATGATCGGCCGCAAAACGATCGATATGTTGTTTGGCGCCATGAATGGTGACGGCAAAGGAACCCATATAGTCATTCCCCAGCTCTGCCGGGCAAACAAAATCGGCTAAGGAATAGGCAGGTTGCCCCACGGCTTTCTTCAATTGCTGCCGCAACATTTCCAGTTTCACTTCTCCCGTCTTTGTCTGCAGGGTGATGGTATCTGCATTATTACTGCTGGCCGGCCAGAAACCGATCACCCCATCTGCCGAAAACCATTTTTCATCAATCACCTGCTTCAGTAATTTCTGTGCATCCGCATAAAGGCGGTTGGCTTCTGTACCGAAGATCTTATCGGATAATACTTCCGGGAAGTGTCCCGGCATTTCCCAGGCAATAAAGAAAGGTCCCCAGTCAATATACCGGGCGATCGTGGCCAGGTCAAATCCTTTGAATACTTTCACCTCCTGAGTGGCAGGCTGCACCGGCTTATAATTTTTCCAGTCAAAATATTCTTTGGTAATGACGGCTTCGCTGTAGGCGATCAGGTCTTTTTTATTTTTATTCAGGAACTGATGACGCAGGGCATCATACTCTTCCTGTGTTTTTTGCAGTAGTACATCCTTTTCTTTACTCAGTAATGTGCTTACGGCCGTTACGCTTCTGGATGCATCGAGGATATGCAGTACCCCGTTGTCGTATTGCGGGGCGATCTTTACCGCGGTATGCATACGGGACGTGGTGGCGCCACCGATCAGCAGGGGCTGTTTCATCTTGCGGCGTTTCATTTCGTGGGCCACATGCACCATTTCATCGAGGGAGGGGGTGATCAGTCCGCTGAGTCCGATGATATCTGCTTTTTCTTTTTCCGCAGTATCGAGGATCTTATCGGCCGGGACCATGACGCCGAGGTCGATGATATCGTATCCATTACAACCCAGCACCACACCCACGATATTCTTACCGATATCATGCACATCGCCTTTTACGGTGGCCAGCAATACTTTGGGCACATTGCCTTGTAAGGCGTTGGGGTTGTTTCTTTTTTCTTCTTCAATGAACGGGGTCAGCCAGGCCACACTTTTTTTCATCACGCGGGCACTCTTCACCACCTGCGGCAGGAACATTTTACCGGCCCCAAACAGATCGCCCACCACATTCATGCCAGCCATCAGTGGTCCTTCGATCACTTCCAGTGGTTTAGGGTATTTCAGCCGGGCTTCTTCGGTATCGATATCGATATAGTCGGTGATGCCGTTTACAAGGGCATGTTTCAGCCGTTCTTCCACCGTGTTATTGCGCCAGGCTTCATCTTTTACTTCGGCCTTGCCTTTGGCTTTGACCGTTTCAGCAAAACTGATGAGTTTTTCCGTGGCTTCATTGTTGTCATTGTTCCGGTTCAGGATCACGTCTTCACACAGATCGCGGAGGGTGGGTTCTATCTGATCATATACCACGAGCTGACCGGCATTCACAATGCCCATATCCATACCCGCTCTGATGGCGTGGAATAAAAAGACGCTGTGCATCGCTTCCCGCACATGGTCATTTCCACGGAAGGAGAAGGAAAGATTACTCACCCCACCACTGACCTTGGTCAGGGGCATCAGTTTTTTTATTTTGCGTGTTGCTTCGATAAAGTCCACGCCGTAATTATTGTGTTCTTCCAGTCCGGTGGCTACGGCAAAAATGTTGGGGTCAAAAATGATATCCTGCGGATCAAAGCCTACTTGTTCGGTAAGGATCTTATACGCACGGTGACAGATCTCCACTTTACGTTTTTCGGTATCGGCCTGTCCCGCTTCATCAAAGGCCATAACGATCACGGCGGCTCCATAACTCTGACAGATGACGGCCTGTTCAATGAATTTCGCTTCTCCCTCTTTCATGGAGATCGAGTTCACGATACATTTTCCCTGTACGCATTTCAATCCGGCTTCAATGATCTCAAACTTGGAGCTGTCGATCATGATCGGGATCTTGGCGATATCCGGTTCGCTCTGCAGCAAATTGAGGAAAGTGGTCATGGCGGGTACTCCGTCGAGCAGGGCATCATCCATGTTCACATCCAGTACCTGGGCACCGTTTTCCACCTGCTGGCGGGCCACACTCAGGGCTTCTTCATATTTGTTTTCCCGGATCAGGCGGGCAAATTTTTTCGACCCGGTCACGTTGGTCCGTTCTCCTACATTCACAAAGTTGGTTTCCGGACGTACAACCAGGGGTTCGAGTCCTGCAAGTCTCAGGTAAGGTCTGATAACAGTAGTGGATTGCATCTATGAATTCTTTTTTACAAACAACCTCCGCAACATGGAAAAGTTGTTTACAACGAGTATTAGGATGGAGAGCAGTATGAGGTATTGAGGTGTCGTCATGCTAAAGCGGTTTCCACCACGGGCAGTGGCCGCGGTTGTATGGTTTTTACATGTTCGGCAATATGCCGGATATGATCAGGTGTGGTGCCGCAGCAGCCGCCCACGATATTCACGAATCCTTCTTTGGCCCATTCTTCGAGGTAATGGCCGGTATCTTCCGGGTGTTCATCATACTCACCCATGGCATTCGGCAGACCGGCATTGGGATAAGCAGATACAAAACAACCGGCGATCTGGGAGAGTTCTTCGATATGCGGACGCATTTCCTTTGCACCCAGTGCGCAGTTCAGTCCCACACTCAGGGGTTTCGCATGCATGACCGAGGTATAGAACGCTTCAAGGGTTTGTCCGCTCAGGGTACGGCCCGATGCATCGGTGATCGTACCACTGATCATTACGGGAAGGGGTTGCTTCTCCGGATGATCGCGGAAATATTTTTTGATCGCGTAGATGGCGCCTTTGGCATTCAGTGTATCAAAGATCGTTTCCACCAGCAACAGGTCCACGCCTCCATCCACCAGTCCTTTTACCTGTTCATAATAGGCACTGACCACTTCATCAAAAGTAACGGCCCTGTATCCGGGGTTATTGACATCGGGGGAAAGGGAAAGTGTTTTATTCAGCGGACCAATAGCGCCGGCCACCCATTTTTCACCACGAACCGCTTCCGGGTGTGCTGCATAATATTCGTCAATGGCTTTGCGTGCACATTGGGCAGCGGCTACATTCAGTTCGTAGGCGAGTGACTGCATCTCATAATCTGCCATTGCAATGACCGTACTGCTGAAGGTGTTGGTCTCCACAATATCGGCTCCGGCTTCAAGGTATTCTTTATGGATACCGATGATGATATCCGGGCGGGTGAGATTGAGCAGGTCATTATTGCCTTTTACATCACTGTGCCAGTCTTTGAAACGTTCGCCACGATAATCCGCTTCCGTCAGTTTATGTCGCTGGATCATGGTACCCATGGCGCCATCAATGACCAATATGCGTTCTTTCAAACAATCCTGGATTGTCTTCATGCTTAACTGGTTTATGAACTATAAACGTTGGGAAACACTGGGGAGGGTTCCGTACCGTTTATTAGTTCTGTTTTCTCCCGGGAACCGGGGGGACAGGCCGAACAATAAACAAATCCGCCTGAATGTGTCACAAAATTACAGTTAAAAAGCGTAATAAACAAGGGGGATATGAATGGGGTTTTCCCCGCACGAAGCACTCGTTTTCAACATGTTAATGATTCACGTACTTTTCCACCGGCAGCCGGTTCTGCAGACTGCGGGCCAGGGTCATTTCATCCGCATATTCCAGTTCGCCACCAAAGGCAATACCCCGGGCGATCGTAGTGATGCGTACAGCCGTGGCCTGTAGTTTTTTCTGAATATAGTAGATCGTGGTATCGCCCTGAATATTGGGATTGAGGGCAAAGATGAGTTCTTCAGTTTTTTCTTTTTGGATACGGGTCACGAGCGGTTCAATGTGCAACTGATCAGGACCCACGCCATCCAGGGGAGAGATCACCCCCCCGAGAATATGATAAATGCCGTTATATTGCTGGGTGCTTTCGATAGCGATCACATCCCGGATACTCTCCACCACACAAATGATCTCCTGTTTGCGGGCCGAATTGGCACAGATGGAACAGATATCTCCGTCAGCTACATTAAAACAACGCTGACAGAATTTTATTTCCGACCGCATCCGGGCGATCACTTCACTGAATTGATTCACTTCCTTACTATCCTGTTTGAGCAGGTGCAATACCAGCCGCAGCGCGGTCTTTTTACCGATACCGGGTAGTTTGGCAAATTCGTTCACTGCATTTTCCAGTAAGGAAGAAGAGAATTGCATGGCGCAAAGATAGTCCGGTGACGTGATAGTTGATGAAGGTTAGTGTCAGGTAATGGTTCGGCAGGCTCAGCATGACAACGCACCTGCTATTGTACATCTATGTCATACTCATTTGTCCAGTTGGGTTTGATCGTGATCTTTCTTCCGATCAGGGTTACTTTTTCAGGCTGGCGGCGGGTGCCGAAGAACTGGCCCGGATCCCAGCTGCCGTTCTTATTGGCATCAAATAAAATGCGGACCTCGTAATCGCCGGGATTGATAAGGGCCAATGAGAATTCACTGCCTGTAAGCGGATAGGAACTGACCACACCCAACCCGTTGACCAATTGAATCACCGGATTTTTTTCCAGCTCCAGTTTACGGAACCGGATCTTCAGCGTGCCGTAATCCGTTTTCTTTTTGGTGAAGAAGGTGATGGTGTCGGTCTTGAATAATTTTCGTCCGGTGCTGTCTTCCGCGAATTCTTTATCCAGTACCAGGTTGTAGAGGGTGTTTTCTTTCCAGGAATTGCGCAGGGTAACAGAACGACCCAGGCTGTCGGGCAAAAACTCCGATACATTCACCGGCTGGTATGTCGAATCTGTATAGAGCCGGAGGCCGGTACTGTCCAGTTTTTTCAGCGGGGTTTCAAAGTTCAGGGTCAGGTCGCCGAGTAGGTCCTGCTGATTATTACTGAGATTGGTCTGGAATTTCAGCCGTTTTTCTGAACCGCTGCCAGGTTTGGGTTTGCCACTGCCGATATCGTCGATCTGCACCGGGGCCGGTTCTTTTTTTGCATAGGCATACAGGCTGATGGGGGCATTCTTTACCAGCATATCTACCGGCTGATCTGCAAAGGCAAATGCCTGTTTTTCGTTCAGGTAACGGCGCATTCCTCCTTCGTCTTTCAATGCATAGAGATAGAATGTTCTTGCCGGCAGGTTCTTAAAATGAAAATTTCCTTTGCCATCGAGCCGGGCAATGTATTTGGGTTTTTCCTTGACCACGGCTGAATCATCCTTATTGGTGTACAACAGTACGATCAGGGTGCTGTCGGCCTTACCGGTTTCGGCCATGATCACTGAGCCACGGAGTTCGAGGGAATCGATATAGGCACCGGTGGAAAAAGTATACCTGAAATCTTTTATGAAATTCCCTTCGGTGATGTCTTTGAGTGATTTGCCGAAGTCAAGGGAGTAAGTGGTATTGGCTTCGAGGGAATCCTTGAGTTTAACGGTCACTTCCCGGAGTTTGTAATCCACCACGGGGTTTATCCGGGCCATTGGTGATACCAGCAGGTTATTCTGGATATCCTGTACTTCCACAAATTCGTCGAAGGTGAATACGATCTTATTGCCGGTGAAATTCCGGGTTGAGTCGCCGGGATTGGATTTCAGTAATACGGGGGGAATGGTATCCCTGGGACCGCCTTGCGGTGGTACGATATTGGCACAGCCGGGGCCATTGATCACGGTGGAAAACAGGAGGGCGAGGGCTGAAAATGCAGATATGAAAATTCTGTTGCGCATGCAGCTGCAAACTTACACGGTTTGCACCAGAGAATTGTTGCCGAAATCCTAAAAGGCCTCAAAGGGGATTTTGCCTGCGGCAAATGCGGGTTGGCCAAGAATTGACACGAAGGGGCACGAAAGAATACAGAAAGGCAGGCGATCAGGCTTCAGCCTCGTCCCCGGTTTCGAGGTCGTGCAAGGCGATGGCCATGTTGTTGGTCTTGACAAAATTGCACCAATGACAATCTTCCTTACCGCAGCCGGTATAAAAATCATGGTCCTGGATCTTTTGCCAGGTGGATTTGATCTGCTGGGTGACCGTGGTAATATCGGCCGGATCGATCAGGATCTTTTCCCGGCGGTAGTTCTTCTTCTTATCCGGTTCAATAAAATCAAATTCGGTGCTGACCACTTTCCATTCTTTCTGTTCATAGTTATCGACCAGGATCTTGTAGAAGACCGCCTGCCGCCAGTAATCCCCGCCATTGGGTTGTTTGTCCGAAGGTCCTTTTGTTTTGGGGATGGCTTTATCCGGATCACCGGTTTTATAGTCCACCACATTCACGGATTTGCCATCAAATTCCAGCTTGTCCAGTTTTCCTTTCAGCGGTACACCCTGTACCACTACATTTCGGATATTTCGTTCGATGGCCACGATCTTATTGAAACTGTGGATATAGGTGTCGTAGTAATTGGTGAGTACATCCGGACCGTATTCCATCCGGCGGGCAAACTGTTCTTTGGTAAAACTCTCGCGGTGCCGCACCATATACCATTCAAAATCGGCAATGAAATCTTCTTTGGACGGGAACTGGTCCCGGCCGCTGTCCTGCATTTTACGGAAGAGTTTCTCGAGCGCATGGTGTACCGCAGAACCAAACTCCGTGGCTTCATTCTTAGGTGAGGGGATCCGGATCAGGTTCTTGAAATAAAATTCGAGCGGACAGTTCAGGTAATTATTAAGCGCTGTTACATTCATCACGAATTTCTCCAGGTTACGGCTGATGTATTCTTCTTCTATTTTCCCGATCTCCGGGGCGGCCGCTTCAGCAAATCCCAGTGCGGCAAATTCACTGATGATGTTTTCATCAATGATCATTTTCTCAATGGGCAATTCATGTTTGTCCCGTATCTCTGCAATGAACATGGAAGGTTCCAGTTCCTTGCCGTCATTTTTGAACCGGCTCCAGGAGATAAAGAGGTGCTGTTCGGCACGGGTAAGGGCTACATAAAATAACCGGCGCAGTTCTTCTTCATCATTGGCCCCGGTACCGGAGGAGAACATTGTATCGGGTAATTTATATCCGCCACCGGGTTTACGTTTCTTTTCCCAGAAGCCGGCATTACAACCCGCTACAAACACATATTCAAACTCAAGTCCCTTTGATCCGTGGGCTGTCATCAGGTTGATGCCTTTTTCACTGCCGCTGACTTCCACCAGCGGGAGACGGATCTCTTCTTTTTCCATCAGTTGGATCAGGTTGATGAGGGCTTCCAGGTTGAGGAAGGGGTTGCGGTGTGTTTCTTCCTTGACAAAATCAAACAAACCCGTCAGTACCTGCAGTTGCCAGTGTTTATCCGGTTGCTGCATAATATGAGTCAGTATACCCGCTTCACGGATCAGGGATTCAACTAAATGCTGTAGGGTAAGATTGGACACATCCCCGATGAGCTGTTCAAGTGCTTTCGATGCCTTTTTCATTCCGCTGTGCAGGCCGGTGCTGAACAGGTCTTTGGCCGGTGCGTTGGCTTTTTCGGTCAGGGCCTGCCGGATGGAGGTGCCATTGCCGCTGTATCGTTTGTCGGCCACTTCCATACTCAGTTTTGCGATCTCAACGGGAGGTACGTCAAACCAGTCAAAATGCAGGATCTCAAACAGCATCTCATCGCCGCTGAAAGGAATATCATGTTCACTGGCCAGGTATTTTAATACCAGGATGATCTTCTGAGCCAGGGGCATTTCCAGCAGATTCAGATTTCGTTTACTGTATACCGGTATATCGAGCAGTTTGAAATACCGGGCGAGTTCTTCACCGTATTTATTTTCCTTGTAGATAATGCCGATATTACCGGGTGCCACTTCTTCTGCTAACAGGTGCTGTACTTTTTTAACCAGTCCGATCATTTCGAGACGCATGGTCTCGTATTCCTGCAAGTGCGGCGGGTGGGTGATACTACGGATCCTGTCATTACTGGAACGCAGGTCCTTGGTCAGCCCTTCGATCTGTTTCACCAGCCGTTCATCATTGCGGTCGATCAGGGTTTTGGAAATATCGAGGATCGGTTGGGTGGAGCGGTAATTATGGGTAAGCACCACGGTCACCAGGTCTTTTTTATAATTATTGGCAAAGTCCAGCATATTCTCCACACTCGCGCCCTGGAACCGGTAGATACTCTGGTCGTCATCGCCCACTACAAATACATTCGGTGTTTCCCAGTAACTGATCAGTAACTCCACTAACCGGTTCTGCGTACCACTGGTATCCTGGTATTCGTCCACCAGTACATATTGATATTTTTCCTGGTAATCGGCGAGCAGGTTCTTGTTTTCTTCAAAAGCCCTGATCACCCAGTTGATCATATCGTCGAAATCGTATCGGTTCCGTTTGCGCAT
Source organism: Chitinophaga pinensis (assembly GCA_943370345.1). GTDB lineage: Bacteria > Bacteroidota > Bacteroidia > Chitinophagales > Chitinophagaceae > JJ008. The sequence continues at coordinate 1,812 of CALRQQ020000053.1, read as the reverse complement.
GAGTTGCTGGAACCGGTCAAATTCACCCACGGCTGCCCGGAGTTTTTCCATCCGTTCTTTTTCTTCATTCAGCTTATCCTGTTTCAGGTCACCGGCATTGTAGTTCTTTGTTTTCTTTTTATAGATATACTCGTCCCGCGTGGGCAGATCGGCAAGGTAGCTGTCGATCCGTTCATTGATAAAGGCCGGTGTCCAGCCTTCTTTTTTCATGGTGCTGAACAGGTCCTGCAGATTTTTTACCTCGAAATAAACATCTCCCCGGTACCGTTTCAGCAGATGATTTTTCGGGAAGGTGTCGATCAGTTCTTTATAGAGCTGGATCTTTTCCAGATCGGAGAGGGGATCCAGGGCTGTTTTCTCGAAGAGGGACAGGTTTTCCTGGATGATATCGTTACAGAATGCGTGAAAGGTGTACAGGTTGACTTTATAGGCATCCGGTCCGATGAATTGTAACAGGCGTTTGCGCATGGCTACCACGCCGGCATCGGTATAGGTCAGACAAAGGATGTTTTCCGGCTGTGCATCAGTATCCAGCAGGATCTTACCGATGCGGCTGGCCAGGATCTGGGTTTTTCCGGTACCGGGACCGGCGATCACCATAACGGGACCGTCCAGGGTGGAAACGGCCCGTTGCTGTTGTTCATTCAGTCGGGCAAATTCTTCTGCAAACTTCTTTTCTGTTTTTTCTTTATTCAATGACATGTTATGGGCGAACTTTTCAGGTGATAAAGGGTTATTAAGACGAATTTAACCCAATAATCAGCATGGCAGCACACTCGATCAAAACAGTACAGAAAATTCCGGTTTCACTTGATGAAGCATGGGCTTTTTTCTCCAATCCGGCCAACTTACAGGCTATAACCCCTGAGGGAATGGGTTTTACGATCATTTCGAGGTACCATGGCGATGTGATGTATGCCGGACAGTTGATCGAATACAAGGTAAGACCGGTGGCCGGTATTCCTATTTACTGGATGACCGAGATCACCCAGGTAAAGGACAGGGCTTATTTTATTGATGAGCAGCGTTTCGGCCCTTACAGTCTATGGCATCACCAGCATCATTTTAAGGAAATCCCGGGAGGTGTGGAGATGACGGATATTGTGCATTACAAAAACCCGTTGGGCATATTGGGACGTATCGCCAATACGCTGTTCGTGAAGCAAAAGCTGAACAGCATTTTTGATTACCGGTATAAGAAAGTGGAAGAGATGTTCGGCAAGTGGACCGCATAACAGCGCCATGAATGAAATAAAGAAAGCCGTTTGATCATCAAACGGCTTTTGTATTACAGGGAATTTTCAATTTATTTCACTTGATCTAAACCGCTTCCTGGTTCAGTACTTTCATCATGGAAACCACATTGGATACATTCAGTTTCTTGAAGATATTGTAGCGGTGTACTTCCACAGTGCGTTGTGAAATGAAGAGTTTCAGGGCGATATCGTGGGAGGAAAGTCCTTCCCGGATCATACTGATGATCTCCAGTTCCCGTTTGGTCAGGGAATTGATACGGTTCACCGGATTGTCTTCATTTTCACCCAGCATTTGTTCAGCGATCAGGTTCTTGATGTCTTCGGCGATATAATGTTTACCGTTATAAACGGAAAGGATGGCCTGTACCATTTCTTCGAAAGAAGAGGTCTTGGACATATAGCCACTGGCACCTGCAGAGAGGATCTGTTTGATCGTGAGTACGTTGGTATGCATGGATACCGCGAGCACCTGGGTCAGCGGGAATTTCTCTTTGATGGTACGGGTCAGGTCGATGCCAGAAATGCCGGGCATCGATATGTCCATTAAAACCACGTT
>CALRQQ020000052.1:0-12208 GCA_943370345.1 Chitinophaga pinensis | reverse complement strand
ATACCGCCCTTGATCAGGTTGCGGTGTACATCCGATACCATACTGCCGATATAACGCTGGGTATATGGACCCCCATTGGTCTTGTCTTTTTGCTGACAGGTGGTGATATAATTACGTACCCCTTCCTCATATTGGAAGAAGTTACCGTGATTTACGGAATAGATCCGCCCCATATCCGGGCATTTGATATCCGGGTGACTGAGGGTCCATTCCCCGATCGACGGATCGAGGGTAAACCCGTTTACGCCCCGTCGGGTGGCATAGACCAGCATGGTGGAAGATCCATACACCACATAACCCGCGGCCACTTGCTGATTGCCGGGCTGCAAAAAATCTTCTTTTGTAACGACTGTACCAATCGGTGAAACCCGGCGGTACACACAGAAAATGGTCCCGATAGATACATTCACATCAATATTCGCACTGCCATCAAGCGGATCATAGAGGCAGACATACTTTGACTTGACACTTTTTGCATCTTCAAATGCTACAAAATCGTCGAGTTCCTCACTGGCAATACCGGCACAGGCGATCCCGTGCTGCAAGACCCCGGTGAACTGATCATTGGCAAATACATCCAGCTTCTTCACTTCCTCCCCCTGTACATTGATCGTTCCGGCATCACCAAGGATATCGACCAGTCCGGCCTTATTCACTTCTACATTCACCCGTTTGGCCGCAAGGGCAATATTCCGCAAGAGGTGAGACAATTCACCGGTGGCATGGGGAAAATCACGGAGCTGCTGGATGGTGAATTCATCGAGCGTCTGCACTTTACGGTTAACATTGAGCATAAGGCTAGGTTTGTTCAACAAAAGTAAGGTTTTGGGGGGAGTTTAAAAGCCGGGGGAAACTCGGTTGAAAACGGAATATTAACGACATTTGCGCTCTCAATCATCAGGAGTAACTATGAAGGTGTATAAATTCGGCGGGGCGTCCGTCAATAGTGTGGAGCGGATACAGAACCTCGGACGGATCATGCTGGACCGGAAGGAAGGCCCCAAAGTGGTGATCATATCCGCCATGGGCAAGACCACCAATGCGCTGGAAAAAGTAGCCGAAGCTTTTTTTGCCGGCAATAAGACAGAGGCCCTCTCCCTCTTTGAGCAGGTGAAACAACAACACCTCGCTACCGCCAAATACCTGCTGGTTACGCATTACCTGGATTGTGAGACCCGTTTGCGCGATTTTTTTACTGAAGTGGAATGGCTGTTGCACGATGAGCCCGTGCGTGATTACGATTATTACTATGACCAGGTGGTTTGTTCCGGTGAATTATTCTCCACCGCCATTATCAGTGCCTACCTGAACGAAACAGGTATAAAGAATAAATGGATCGATGTACGGGACATCATCCGCACCGATGATGATTTCCGTGATGCCGGTATTGACTGGGACTATACCGCACAAAAAGTAAAGGAACAGGTCCTTCCCATATTCAACGATTACCCGATCGTGCTCACCCAGGGTTTTATCGGGGCCACCGATGAAAATGAAAGCACCACGCTGGGCCGTGAAGGCAGTGATTATACTGCCGCGGTGTTTGCCAATATGCTGGATGCGGAGAGTCAGACGATCTGGAAAGATGTGGAATCCGTAATGAATGCAGATCCCAAGCAGTTTCCGGCTGCGGTCCCCCTTCCGGAACTCAATTATAACGAAGTAATTGAAATGGCCTACTACGGTGCACAGGTGATCCACCCCAAGACCATCAAACCGCTGCAGAACAAAGGCATCCCCCTGTATGTAAAATGTTTCCTGGATCCGGCGCTGCCGGGCACAGTGATCCATAACAAGTCCTTACCTGCTTTGCCACCCGTGATCGTACTGAAAGAAAAACAAGTGTTGATCGAAATGTCATCCCGTGATTTTTCCTTTGTGGGTGAACATCATATTGGCCGGCTCTATCATCTCTTTGAACAATTACACATCAAACCCAATCTGACACAGAATGGTGCGATCAGTTTTCTTTGTGTAATGGATGACCGGTCTGATAAAACAGAGAAGCTGGCCCTGGAAGCGGCCGAAGCACTGAATGTTCAGATCAGAAAAGGACTATCCCTGCTTACGATCCGGCATTATACAGTGGAGATCATGGATCAGCTGATCATGGGGAAAACAGTACTGCTGCGTCAGCAGACAAAAGAAACGGTACAATTTTTACTGGGATAAGATCAGCGGCCTTCAACCGTGATCGTCTGGATCATTTTTTTGGCCACAGGTTTATCGTTGAGAGTGGCAGGTTGCCAGGTGCCCATTTTTTCCATCCGGGCGATGAGTTCGTCATTAAACTCTTCCCCATCCTTAAATCCTTTAAGTACTTTAAAATTGACCGGTACCCCATCCTTATCCACTACAAACTCCACCTGCACAAATGCACGGTTGATCCCTTTCGGCAAAAAGGCGGTCATTCCCTTTCCTAACTGATCGAGGTATTTCATGAATGCTTCTCCGCCACCCGGAAATGCCGGCCATTGGTGTACAGCTTCCTGTAAGTTGTCAATGGTCCGATGGATATGTGCCACGGGCTGACGCTTCACTACAGGTGCCTGCTTCACTTCAACTACCGGTTTTATTTTCATCGGTGATGCTTCATTGATGATATATTCACCCTTCTCACCGATCAGTACCACCGGCACCTGGTGGAATTTTTCAAAATAATCAAAGGCGTCTTCCAGCCGGTCTGTGAACTGTCTGAGCTCCTGATCATCCTTGGTCAGACTTTCGAGGTACTTCACACTTTTCTCTACATTATACCGGATGGGAAAGATATGGACCGGAATAAAATCCTGTCCCTGATCCTTGGCATGTGCGGCCAGAATATAAAGCTCATCGATCTGCTGGTCTGTGATCGGTATACAACCTACGGTAACACAACTGCCATGGATATAGATCTCACTGCCGGGCTTCAGCGAATCGCTGAGTATTTTATCCGATGCATTGGGGTAATTCAGCCCGAGTGAGAGATAATAATTGCTTTTGGGATTGAATTCGTTGATATAATAAAATCCCTCCGGCACCTGATAATCCCCCTGCATTCGTTTGGGACCGAGTGATCCTGCCAGGGCACACACTTTATAGGTCTTGAATAATTTAAAGGGTTCATTCAGTTCATTCTTAACCCAAACCTCGAGCTGACTATCATACTTAAATGAACGGATATACATGTATCGGGCGGGCCAAACCAGTTTTTTGGCTTCAAATTGCTTTTGCAGGGTATCTTCCTTGCGTTCAAGCGCCTCACCAGGGCGGGTAAAGGACTTCTGGTATTCAATAAATGAATAGGAATTTGTACCTCCTTTGGAAATACCGGCGGAAGGTGGCTGTGCCTGCAGGATCAGACCTGTAATCAGGAAAATGGCTGTAAAAATGAGGTTTTTCTGCATGTCCGGAAATCAGATCAACGGTCCCACAATAGAATTTGATATTTAAAAACTGATAAATCCTTGTAAATATACTCAAAAACCATGCTGAGACAGGCAGAAAAGAAGTACACAGGGGGTGAATAAGCTGTTTCCCTGCGTACTTTTCTTTTGGATGGATCAGAGATTTCCTCTGGCTTCCTGTTCCCGTTCGATCGCTTCGAACAGGGCTTTGAAATTTCCTTTCCCAAAACTTTTGGCTCCTTTCCGCTGGATGATCTCGAAGAACAAGGTCGGCCTGTCCTCCACCGGTTTGGAAAAAAGCTGGAGCAGGTAGCCTTCATTGTCACGGTCCACCAGAATACCCAGTTCCCGGAGCGGCGCCAGATCCTCATCGATCTGCCCTACACGGTCGAGCAGGTCATCATAATAGGTAGTAGGTACTTTCAGGAATTCCACCCCGCGTGACTGGAGATCGGTCACCGTTCGTACAATATCATTGGTGGCAAGGGCCACGTGCTGGCATCCTTCCCCGTTATAAAAATCGAGGTATTCCTCCACCTGGCTTTTCTTTTTTCCTTCGGCTGGTTCGTTGATCGGGAATTTCACAAAGCCATTGCCACTACTCATCACTTTACTCATCAGTGCCGAGTATTCTGTGGAAATGTCTTCGTCATCAAACGTGAGTATATTTTTAAAACCCATCACGTCTTCATAGAATTTTACCCAGGGGTTCATCTGGTTCCAGCCTACATTGCCCACGCAATGATCCACATATAACAAACCGGTATCCGCCGGTTTGAAATAGGGATTACTCCAGGCACGGTATCCGGGCATGAATACACCGTTATAATTTTTCCGTTCAATAAAAAGATGCACGGTATCGCCATAGGTATGAATACCACTCATGACGAGTTCCCCGTCTTTGTCCTGCATACGTACCGGTTCCATATAGGAACGGGCACCCCTTTTTGTTGTTTCTTCCCAGGCGCTGGTGGCATCGGGCACCCGAAGTGAAAGTGCTTTTACGCCATCACCGTGTTTATAAATATGATCGGCAATAGGGTTATCTGTGCGTAAGGGAGTGGTCAGGACAAAGGTGAGTTTATGCTGGCGCACCGCATAACTGGACCGGTCTTTAACACCTGTCTCCGGACCCGCATAGGCCAGGGCCTGGAATCCAAATGCACTCATATAATAGTGGGCAGCCTGCTTGGCATTACCTACATAAAATTCCACATAATCGGTTCCTTCAAGGGGAAGAAAATCAGTCTGAATAGCTTGTGTTGTTTCGTTGGTGATTGTCGTACTCATAAAAATTTACCTGTTTACCGGCTGGCGGTTCTTAAAAAAATTGATGCAGAAAAAGGACCCCTTGCGTTAAAACTATAAAGGGCCCACACAGGTTCAGGCAACGCTATCCATGGCGAGCGTTTTCATCAGCAGACTGAAATGACCGCGCTCGTCTGTAAATGCTTTATGGGGATAATCGGGAATCACGACCTAAAGGTAAACTCTTTCCCGAAAGCAAGCCAATTCTGGTCAAAAACCTGACCTGATCTTTCCTAATTTCTTATTTTTGAGGCCATTCAAAGAGGCCTTTCCAACATTTTATTGGATCTTAATATTTCATTTTTCGCAACAATGGCCTGAAGACGTACAAATAAATACCATGAGTACTATAGCAGATAACCCGTCATCCGGCCAGCGAAGAATTGGCATATTGGGAGGAGGACAATTAGGCCGTATGTTGCTGCAGGCAGCTGCCAATTACCCGGTTACCGTACACATTCTGGAGAATGATCCGGAATGTCCGTCCGCACACCTATGCCACCAGTTCACCCTGGGTGATATCCGGAATTTCGACGCCGTTTATGCTTTTGGTAAAAATTTAGATGCCATTACCATAGAGATTGAAAATGTGAATGTTGAGGCATTAGAAAAACTGGAATCTGAAGGTGTTAAAGTGTACCCTTCACCGGCAGTGCTCCGGACCATTAAGAATAAGATACTCCAGAAAGAATATTATAAAAAACATCAGATACCGACCGCTGATTACCTCATTACAGAAAACAGAGCCGGTCTTGAAAAATCGGCTGATTTTCTGCCTGCCGTTCATAAGGTTGGTGAAGGGGGTTACGATGGAAAGGGTGTCCAGCTCCTGCGTACAAAGGAGGATATCTCCAAAGGTTTTGATGCCCCCGCCGTACTGGAAAAAATGGTGCCGATCCACAAAGAGATCGCCCAGATGGTGGCCATCAATGATAAAGGAGAAACCGCCCTCTACCCGCCGGTGGAAATGCTCTTTGACCCGGACCTTAACCTGCTCGATTACCAGCTTTGTCCGGCCGAACTCAGCACCCAGACCCTTTACAAGGTAGAAGCCATTGCCCTTTCGGTGGTCCGTAATTTCAAATCAGCCGGCATCTTCGCCGTTGAAATGTTTGTCGATAAAAACGGGGATGTCCTCGTAAATGAAACCGCTCCCCGTGTTCACAACAGCGGCCACCATACTATTGAAGCCCATTACAGTTCACAGTTTGATATGCTCTGGCGCGTGATGCTGGGATATCCGTTGGGCAATACCGATCCGATCCTCCCCTCGATCATGGTCAATATCATCGGGGCTGAAGGACACAGCGGCGATGTACGGTATGAGGGACTGGAAGAAGTGCTGAAAATGGACAATGCCTTTGTGCATTTATATGGGAAAAAACAGACCAAACCGGGCCGCAAAATGGGGCATGTGACCATCCTGAGCAAAGAAAAGCAGGACCTGCTCCACAAATCCAACCGGGTAAAGCGCACATTGCTGCCTAAAACCTGACCCATTTATCCGGTCAGACTTCCGTTTATAAAACCGCCTGTTTCCGTGCAGGAATCAGGCAGTTTTGCCGTCCAATAGCCGGCATAAACAGTTACCTTTAACGACCTTTTTAATTTACCAACTGGCCAACTAAAAGATGAGACTTCAAAAGCAACGCCTGATCGCCTTATTCGTAATGGTTGCCGCCGCCTGCGGTGACAGTAAAACAAAGATCCAGCCACCCGGTGCAGGGGGCGGTGGTGCAAAAATGCCCCCGATGAAAGTGGATGTGTATGTGGTAAAACCGGAAACCTTCGGGGAATCTATTGAAGTTCCGGGTAATATCCTGGCCAATGAAGTGACCGAGATCCATCCTGAAGTATCCGGACGAATCGTTTACCTCAACCAGGCCGAAGGCAAATTCATCAGTAAAGGCACCCTGATGGCCAAACTCTATGACGGGGACCTGCAGGCCCAGCTGAAAAAATTACAGGTACAACTGGCCCTGGCCGAGAAAACGGAAGAACGTCAGTCACAACTCCTCAGGATCCAGGGCATCAGCCAACAGGACTACGACATCAGTCTGCTCCAGGTAAATAACCTGAAAGCCGATATCGGGATCATCCAGACCAGCATTGCCAAGACCGAGGTACGAGCTCCCTTTAGCGGAAAACTCGGTCTCCGCAATATCAGTACCGGCGCCTATGTAACACCGGCTTCCGTGATTGCCGTGGTAAACCAGACGGATATCCTGAAACTGGATTTCTCTGTTCCGGAAAAATATACCTCTCAGATAAAGATCGGCCAGATCGTAAGCTTCAGTTTTGAAGGAGCCGATAAAACACATACGGCTAAGATCATTGCCACGGAATCGAATGTCACAGAGAACACCCGTAGCCTGCTGGCCCGTGCCCAGGTGATCGGCAAAGATGTAACCCTGCTTCCGGGTGCTTTTGCCAAAGTGCAATTAAAGTTTGCGCCCGATACCAACGCCCTCCTGATACCTACACAGGCTGTATTGCCTCAGGCAAGGGGAAAGAAAGCCGTATTGATCAGGAACGGAATGGCCGCCTTTACAGAAATCACCACCGGTATCCGTGATTCGTCAAGGGTGCAGATACTGGAAGGACTGAAGACCGGGGATACCGTGGTGGTTACCGGATTGCTCAGTATACGGCCCGATGCACCGGTGCAGGTAGCCAAGATCATTAATCAAAAAAAGTAAGGACCTTATTCACCTGATCGTGAAGAAGGTTGCACTATAAGATCCAGTTATGAATATATCCGCATTAAGCTTACAACGTCCTGTACTCGCCATCGTGATGAATATCGCGATCGTCCTATTCGGATTGATCGGATTCAAATTTCTCGGGGTACGCGACTATCCGGCGATCGATCCGCCGAATATCAGTGTACGGACCTCCTACCCCGGTGCCAATGCTGATATCATCGAGACACAGATCACCGAGCCACTGGAAAAAGCGATAAACGGGATCGCCGGTGTTAAAAATATCACATCCACCAGCAGCAACGGTACCAGCAATATCAATGTAGAATTTGAACTGAGTGTAAACCTCGAAGCCGCAGCCAATGATGTGCGGGATAAAGTTTCACAGGCACAACGCTCACTCCCCACCGATCTTGAGGGACCTCCCGTGGTATCGAAGGCCGATGCCAGCTCCGATCCCATCCTGTCCATGACGGTGCAGAGTAATACGCGGAACCAGCTGGAGATGACTGAATACGCGAACAACGTGCTGGTGGAAAGATTGCAGACGATCCAGGGAGTGAGCGGTATCCAGATCTGGGGCGAAAAAAGATATGCCATGCGTGTCTGGATCGATCCGGCCAAACTGATCGCCTATAATGTCACCGCCGGAGATGTTCAAAATGCCCTGCTCCGCGAAAATGTGGAATTACCTTCGGGCAAAATTTCAGGGAATGCCACTGAACTCACCGTCCGCACATTCGGCCGGTTGAATACCGAAGAAGAATTTGAAAACCTCATCGTAAAAAATGTAGGGGGGGCGGACATTAAACTCAAAGATGTTGCTCAGGCAGTACTCGGTCCTGAAAATGAAGAGACCGTATTGAAAGGAAACGGCACCCCAATGATCGCCCTGGCCGTGATCCCTCAACCGGGTTCCAATTACGTGGCCATCTCCGACGAATTTTACAAACGACTGGAGCAAATCAAAAAAGATGTACCGGCCGATGTGAAAATTGATATTGCCCTGGATCAGACCAAATTCATTAAGAAATCCATCCTGGAAGTACAGGAAACCCTGATGATCGCCTTCCTGCTGGTGGTGATGATCATCTATGCGTTCTTCCGTGACTGGATCATTGCGCTTCGTCCGCTGATCGATATCCCGGTATCATTGATCGGTGCCTTCTTTATCATGTACCTGATGGGCTTTACCATCAATGTACTTTCCCTGCTGGCCATTGTACTTGCCACCGGTCTGGTGGTGGATGACGGGATCGTGGTCACGGAGAATATTTATAAACGGATCGAAAAGGGCATGAATAAATACCAGGCTGCCCTGGAAGGATCCAAAGAAATTTATTTCGCCGTTATTGCAACCTCCATCACCCTCGCCATTGTATTCCTCCCGATCATTTTTCTGCAGGGATTTACCGGACGTTTATTCCGTGAATTCGGGATCGTGGTGGCCGGTGCCGTACTGATCTCTGCATTTGTTTCCCTGACCCTTACCCCGGTGCTCAACGTGAAACTGACCCGGAAAAACATGACCAAACATCCCTGGTTCTATACCAAGACCGAACCTTTTTTCCGCTGGATGGAGAACAGTTATGCACGTGCACTCCGGGGATTCATGAAAGTAAGAGGTGTGGCATTGGTACTGATCCTGGCTTGTATAGTGGTAATCATATTAGTGGGCCGTACCCTGCAATCCGAACTGGCCCCGATGGAAGACCGCAGTCAGTTTCGCTTACAACTCACAGCCCCTGAAGGCACTTCGTATGATGCCATGGATAAATACGTGAACCGGGTGACCAATCTCATGCTGGACTCTGTACCGGAAAGAGACATGGTCCTGAGTGTGACTTCTCCGGGCTTCTCCGGTACCGGAAATGCCAATACCGGTTTTGTACGGGTAACCCTGGTACCTCCTACGGACCGTGTCAGATCCCAGGGGGATATTGTAAAAATGGTCAACAGGAATATGCCCCGTTATAACGAGGGCCGTGCATTTGCCATTGAAGAACAAACCATTTCCCAGGGACGCCGCGGCGGCCAACCTGTTTCGTTTGTATTACAGAATAACAATTTTGATAAACTTACCAAGATACTCCCCCGCTTCCTCGAAGAGGTCCGGCAGAGCAAGATCCTGATGAATGCGGATATCGACCTCAAGTTCAACAAACCGGAATTGAAAGTGGAGATCGACCGGCTGAAAGCCGCACAACTGGGAATATCAGTCAATGATATATCGCAGACCCTGCAACTGGCTTACAGTAACCGTCGCCTCGGCTATTTTACAAAAGATGGTAAACAATACCAGGTGATGGGACAGGTAGCCAGGAATGATCGCGATGAGCCCAATGACCTGAAGACCCTGTTTGTTCGGAATAACCGGAATGAACTGATCAGTCTTGACAACCTGGTCTCTGTGAGTGAATCCAATACGCCACCCTCCATTTATCACTTTAACCGGTACAAATCGGCAACTATCTCGTCGAGCCTTCAACCGGGTTTCACGATCGGTGATGGTATTGAGGAAATGGAGAAGATTTCGAAAAAACTGCTGGATGAAACATTTTCCACTGCGCTTTCAGGCACATCGCGTGATTTTAAGGAAAGCAGCAGCAATATCCTGTTCGCACTGATCCTGGCCATTGTACTGATCTACCTGGTGCTGGCCGCTCAGTTCGAAAGTTTTATTGACCCCTTTATCATTCTGATCACCGTACCGCTGGCTTTTGCAGGGGCTGTACTATCCCTCTCCATATTTGGCCATACCTTGAACATCTTTTCCCAGATCGGGATGATCATGCTGATCGGTCTCGTGACCAAGAACGGGATCCTGATCGTGGAGTTTGCTAACCAGAGCCGGATTAAGGGAATGAAAAAATCAGAAGCCGTGATCCATGCAGCCACCCAGCGTTTCCGGCCGATCCTGATGACGAGCCTGGCCATGTCGCTCGGCGCCTTACCGCTGGCCCTTTCTTTGGGAGCCGCCGCTACCAGTCGTATTCCGCTGGGCGTGGTCATCGTTGGAGGTATCATGTTCTCCCTCGTATTCACCTTATTTGTTGTACCGGCCTTTTATTCCTTTTTATCGTCCAGTCACCGGAAAAGTGAAGTGGAACAGTTTATTCATCCGGCTTCCGATCCCATACATACGGAGAAGGACCATGCTTAATCAGTTATACAAGTTATGAGACGTATACTAGTTTTATTTCTATTACTCAGCAGTATGTCAGCCGTCGCTCAACGGATGCTGACCCTGGATGAAGCTATCGCCATAGCCCTGAAAAACAACTATGCCATCCAGTTGGCGCAGAACGATTCAATGGTGGCCCAGCTGAATAACAGTTACCGGGATGCCGCCTTCTATCCTACCCTGAATGCAAATACCGGGATCACATTCAATAATAATGACCAGCTTCAGAAATTCACCGATGGCACCACCCGCGAACGGAAAGGGGTGAAATCCTCTAACCTGCAGGCCGCGCTTTCACTGAACTGGACCCTGTTTGACGGTATGAAAATGTTTGCCACCCGGGATAAAGTAGCAGAGTTCGTTAAACTGGGTGAACTGGGTATAAAAAATCAGGTGGTGAATACCGTGGCTGAAGTGATCAATACCTATTACAATATTGTCCGGCTGAAACAACAGGTAAAAGCGGTGGATGAACAGATCTCCATCAACGAGGAAAGAGTGAAACTGGCGGAATACAAACTGGATATCGGCGTGGGTGCCAAACCGGATGTACTGCAAAGCAAAGTGGACCTGAATGCACAGAAAGCCCTCAAACTGGAACAGATGACCGCGATCGAACAACAAAAGGAGATCCTGAACCAGTTGCTGAATGCAAAAATGAGTGCAGCAGAGAATTCCTCCACCTTTTACGAAGTGAGTGATTCCATTCCGATCAATACGGCGATCAGCCTGGGCGAAGTACAGTCCGGTCTCTCCTCCACCAACCCGCTGCTCTTACTGGCTAAAAAGAATATTGATATAGCCCGGCTGACCCTGAAAGAGCGGCTGGCCGACCGGTACCCTACAGTGGGATTTGGTTCTAATTATAATTTTACCAAAACCGACAACAAGGCGGTGGTGAATCCTTTCCAGCCATTATTCAGCCGTAACAGTGGTTTTAACTATGGGTTCACAGCCAGCATCCCGATCTTCAACCGGTTTAATGTGAAACGTCAGATCCAACAGGCCAAACTGGATATCAGTTACCAACAACTGATCTATGACAATCAACAGTCATTGATCAATCTGAACGTACTCAATGCCTTCAGGGATTATGAACAACAGAAAAAAGCCCTGGCACTGGAAGAGGAAAACATCGTGCTGGCCCGGGAAAATGTGAATATTGTATTACAGGTCTATAAACTGAACTCCACCACTCTTATTCAGCTCAAAGAAGCGCAGCTGAGTCTGCAACAGGCTTATAACCGGCTGATCGCTGCCCGGTATAATGCAAAACTGGCGGAGACAGAGTTAATGAGATTGAAAGGGGAACTTGTGAAATAGTCGGGAGACAGGAGTCGGGAGTCGGGAGGCAATACATCAGAGTTTGTTCTTACATTTGAAAAAAGAAGATATGAAACCACTTATCGGGATAATAATGGGTAGCGACAGTGACCTGAATGTGATGCAGGCGGCTTCAGATGTACTGAAGCAGTTTGTGATTCCCCATGAAGTAACGGTAGTATCGGCACACCGCACTCCGCACCGCATGATCGAGTATGCGGAAAAAGCCAGGGAGCGTGGATTGAAAGTGATCATTGCCGGTGCCGGTGGAGCAGCCCATCTGCCCGGTATGGTGGCGGCCGTAA
>CALRQQ020000051.1:0-12238 GCA_943370345.1 Chitinophaga pinensis | reverse complement strand
GCCATGAGGAGGAGGTGTTAGGTGTTAGCTGTTAGGTGTTAGGGGTCGTTTATGGTTGAAGAGGTTTAAAGAATTGGTTTAGAGTTTAAGGTTGATTGTTTTTGATTGAAAGGGAGTGTTTAATTTTTATGTTGATGGAACAAATGTATCGGGCAGGTATGAACGAACAAAGCGCGGCGGAATTCTATGCATATAATTGCCGAAAATTGCCGTGAATTACCGCTTTTTGCATATCCATGCATATTCTTGCCGCTTTTTGCATATCCGTGCATACAAAACAGCCCGTTTTTTAATCGTTGATCCTACGCAGCTGCTTCCGTAACAAATGTAAAATCAGAACAGGTAGATGGCCCGAAAACGGGAAAAGAAAGACAATCAAAGTACATAGTGGTACAGGATGATACAGTCGTACCTGAATACGGGTTGGCTATGGTTTTCTGCGGGAATTCTGCGGATTTTCATTGACAATACCTATGGATTTAGCGCAGGAATCTCGCAGGGTTGTCGCGGCTCCCTTAGCTGTGCCACCCCTTCGGGGCTATGTGGGCGTTATATTGATTCCCGTGCTATAATTATGTCACCCCTTCGGGGTTTATACCGTGTCTTTTGGACTTTAACTAAAATAATGTCACCCTTTCAGGGTTGGGCTCTGCTGTATTGTATTATTCAGCACCTAATGATGAATAGCAATAAACACTTCAGGGGTGCGAGCAGTAATTCTTCGAAGCCTCTTAAGAAACGAAATGTTGTTGTCATCCTGCCTGTCCCGCCTTATGCGGGGAGTAGACGGCTTTGAAAAAACTACAGGGGTTTAGTAAAATGTTCAGCCGTCGTATCGAAGGCTGACGAAGCGAAGGGTTGGACACTAAGGAGATGGGTCAGGGAGTGAGCTACTAGCATTAATAAATTTTTTTATATAAAAGAATCAACATAACTTATGTGTTCTTCCGGCTCCATCCTGACTATACCTACCCGGTAATGCCCTCCCGTAAATCGTGCTTTGTTCGTAGTAACATGTTCTGACACAGGCCATTCACAATGAATGGACCGGTACGGATATTTAACCAAAACCACCACACATGAAGCAGTTGATTTGCCTCTTCTTTCTGGCTTTTGCCATCAGTGCATTTTCCCAAACCAATATTGTGACCGTAAACACCGTAAAACCAAAAAACGGTTCAAAAATGGCCTGGGAATCGGCTTACAAAACACATATCAGTAGATTTCACAAAGATGACCAGAAGATCAGTACCTGGGAAATCACCAGCGGAAAATGGAGCGGCTATTACCACCTGGTACACAGTGGACGCACCATGACCAGCTTTGATGGGGAAAGAGCCGATGCCAGTGCCCATAACCTGGACCTGGACAAAACCTTCTTCCCACTCCTCGAAGTAACTATGAATGGTAATTACCGCTGGACAGACAGTTTAAGTATGCGCTCCGATATACAGGCCGAACGATGCCTGGTAAATATCCGGCATATTAAACCCGAAATGTTGGCCGATTACCTCAAAGAATCAGCCCGGGGCAATGCGATTGCCGCCAAACTGAAAGGCAAATTCTGGGACAAACTGAGCGTGAATACCTATGTGCTGATGTGGTCCGGCTCCGACCCCACCATCGTATCCGTCAGAAACCTGCCCGACGGCTTTGCTTCCCTGGAAGCAGATTTTTATGGCAAAGATGCCATGGGTTCTTCCTTTAAAGATGAATATATACGGCTCTATGGCACGCTCGATTGGGACAAACGCCTGAAACTGATGGATGACGCCGTTGCTTCCCGTGATACCTATATCATGAAGTTGCGGAAAGACCTGAGTTCACAATAAACAGTTCTTAACAGACAGCATTTCAAAACCCTTGTACATTTTTTGTACAGGGGTTTTTTCAGCAACTGTAGTAAAAACAACATAGCACAGACACCCTGGCAGCAACCAAATTTCCTTTACCTTACAAAAAAATCCACATGAGGAATCTCTTCCTTATACTGATTTTGAACTGCCTTTCTTACGGACTCTCCGCTCAACCCTATGTAGATCCACTGAACCTTCGCTATACCTATGCTTTCCGCAACACTGCAGCTTTTGCCACCCCGCATTCGCATCTTTATATCGGGTCAGACCTGCCCATCAAACTGAAAGCAACTACCTACCTCCTGCTGAGTCCCTTTTATGAACGCTGGCAGATCGATTCGGGTGCAAAAAAAGATATCGTACCTACCGTGCAGAGCCTGGCCCTGCCGGTTGGATTGATTTTCCCCCTGAAGAATAAATGGAGCCTGACCCTGATGGGCATTGTCCGGAAAAACGGGGAAGCCCTCTTTGGAATGAAGAGCCTGCAGGTGGGTGGTACCGGCTTTGCCAGCTATGCAGTAAGGCCGGATAAAAAGTTCCGCTTCGGCATGTACATGAATACTGATTTCTTCGGCTTCTTCTTCATGCCCCTGCTGGGTACCGACTGGCGGATCAATAAAAAGAATTACCTCTTCGGCCTGCTGCCCGGACGACTGACCTGGGAACACCAATGGTCTCCTAAACTCTATGGCGGACTGACCTTCCGGGCTATCACCAACTCTTTCCGCTTGACCCAAAACCAATTCCTCCGTCTGGATGATAACCAACTCTCCGCCTTCCTCGATTTTTATCCGGCCAAAAACTGGGTGCTGACCCTGGAACCAGGCTATGGCCTCTTCCGCAAAATCCGCACCGGAGCGGATAAAAGAACCTATCTGCTCACCCGCAACTGGGGCGATGGGGTGTTTATTAAGTTGAGCGGATCGTATAGGGTGAGGTTGTAAAAGCGGTGCGCGGTCTATCTCCTTCGATAATTGTATCACCCCTTCGGGGCTACGTGGGCATTATATTATTTGTCGTGCTATAATTATGTCACCCCTTCGGGGTTTAAAGCGCCTCCTTTAGGATATTACTATAATAATTTCACCCTTTCAGGGTTAGCAGATCTTCTGCAATGTTCTACCCTGCTGCCTGTCCGGTAGGCAGGGGCTGAGGTATAACAATGCGTAGATTATTTCCATTATTCAACGCATTTAATGCGTAGATAATTCAAAAATGATTCAAATAATGCGTATATTCGACGCAAATGGTCGTATTTATCCATCAACTTCGTGACTGGCCCCGGTTCACCTGGGATGCTGAAAGACTGGCTTCCCTGCAGGCTGAAGCCCGTTTTGAACAGGGAAAGATCCTGGGACAGATGCAAAAATTAGGTTTCGACCTGCAGGCAAGCGCGAGTCTGGATAACCTGAGCCTCGACCTCCTGAAATCCGGCGAGATCGAAGGCGATCTGCTCGACCCGGCCGAAGTGCGCTCCTCCTTAGCCCTCAGACTGGGCTTAGCCTATGATCCGGAACTGATACCCGGACGCAGAGTGGAAGCGATCGCTGAACTGATGTTAGATGCCACGCGGAACTTTGATCAGCCGCTGACTGCAGACCGTCTCTTCCGCTGGCAGGCAGCCCTGTTCCCCACCGGACAAAGCGGATTGCAAAAAATCAAAACAGGCGGCTGGCGCGATAACCTGCCACAGGATCCGATACAGGTGGTCTCCGGACCGATGGGCCGGGAGACCGTCCATTTCACCACCCCCGATGCCGCCCTCGTACCTGATGAAATGAACCGCTTCCTGGACTGGTTCAATAGCGATTTCTCCATTGATCCTTTTCTGAAAGCGGCCATCGCCCATCTCTGGTTCATCACCATCCACCCCTTTGATGATGGCAATGGCCGCATCGCCCGCGCCATCACCGACCTGCAACTCTGCCGCGCTGATCAGAGCAGCTTCCGCTTCTATAGCATGAGTGCCCGCATCCGCAACGAACGGAATGCCTATTATAAAATTTTAGAACAAACCCAACGGGAAAGCCTCGACATCAGCGACTGGATGGAATGGTTCCTGAATTGCTTGCTGAACAGCTTTTCTGCCTCCGCCTCCATATTAGAAGCGGTTATGCAAAAAGCTACCTTCTGGTCACGCTACCAATTGCAATCCTTTAATCCCCGTCAACTGCTGATGCTGAATAAACTGATGGACGGCTTCACGGGTAAACTGACCACTTCCAAATGGGCGGCCCTCACCCACTGCTCGCACGATACCGCTCTCCGCGATATCCAGGACCTGCTGCGTAGGAATATTTTGAAGAAGGAAGAGGCGGGGGGAAGGAGTACGGGGTATTTGATGGCCCCTCGATAAGTCCCGCGTGAATTGTGCTCTCCTTCCCTGAATTGAATCGTAAGCGGGACTACTCGGGATGACAACAACATTCGGCTCCGAAAGCTGAAAAGCAGTAAACACTTCAGGGGTGTACCCGGCACTTCAACGGAGCCTCTTAAGAAACGAAATGATGTTGTCATCCTGAGTAGACGCGAAAGAAATTCTGCAGGGCAGAAACAAGACCTACTGCGTCGTATCGAAGGGTGACGATACGAAGCACTACCTCACGATCACTTCATCTATGAACACATGACTCGCACTCCCCGCACTCTCATGCCAGGCCGGTAAAGCGCCACCACTCACTGCTGTAAAACGCAGATAACGGGTTTTGGTATTTACCGCAGTGCCGAGCAACTGATGCTCCGGACCCTTTTTATCATTACCGATGGTATTCTTTACCACCGTAAGGGGCTTAAAGGTTTTACCATCCTCACTGCTTTCAACAATCAGCTCTTTGGGGTACACGATCCAGGGACTGACTTCCTGTAACACATGCACACCGACATATTTTACGGGACGAACGGATTGCAGATCGATAACGGCTTTGAAATCCTGTGCATAGTAACTCTGCCAGTCACCGGTCTTCCAGTTCTCATTGCCCATGATGCCATCGATCAATGCTTCCTTGCCCCCGGCGGTGTACATGGGGTGAACCTTGCTCAATACGGCAATATTGATATCGGCAGGCACTTTATAAAAGACCCGGTAGATACGGGGACTTTTGATCCCGTTCTTTTCGGCCCAGGCAAATACGGTATCGGTTTTAGAAAGGCTGAATGGTTTTGAATACGTGGGAAAGGTATGCACCTGCGCATGGGCACTCTTTATTTCATAATAGATCTTCGCTTTCGGATCGATATGTGCCAGCTTTACTTGTGCGGTTGTCTTGAATTTATAACTGTCCATATCAAAATAAGGCACGGCCACAAAGTCTTCATCGGCTACTTTACTATGTGGCATAGCTATTTCGTTGACTGCACGCTTCATTGCCGGCTTGTCCGACATATTGAACAGGATCTCTGCGCCATTGGCCAGATCACTATAACGGAGAAAACTGGCGGGATGGTCTTTACCGTTGAGCTGCATGCTTTCCACATAGAAGTTTCCCGGTCCGTGATTTTTAGCCTTGATATAAATATGTTTCCCGTTTTCCAAACTGATATCGATCTTATCAAATAACGGGGTTCCGATTGCATACACATCACTGCCGGGTGTCACTGCATAAAAACCCATAGCGCTGAGTACGAGCCAGGCACTCATCTGTCCGCAGTCCTCATTGCCGATCAGTCCATCCGGATTATTGGGATAGAATTCCGTACAGATCTTGTGCACGATCTCCTGTGTACGCCAGGGCTGTCCGGCATAGTTGAATAAATACGCCATATGATGACTCGGCTCATTGCCATGGGCATACTGCCCGATCAGTCCGGTCACATCACTCTGATCGCGACCACTGAGCTGGCGTTGGGTGGTAAAGAGTTCATTCAGTTGCTTCGCAAAGCCGGCCTGTCCGCCATAGAGTTTTTTCAATCCGTCAATATCCTGCTGTGCGGTAAAACTGTAATGCCAGCTATTGCCTTCGGTAAAAAAGTTATTGACCTCAGTGGCATCAAAGGGCGAATACCAGAAGCCCTGTACTTTGCCGCGGATATGTTTGACACGGGGATCAAATAGATTGCGGTAGTTCAGCGCCCGCTTTCTGTATTTTTCACTAATATCTTTTTCACCTATCTGCCGGGCAAACTCCGAGATACACCAATCATCATACGCATACTCCACTGTCTTTGAGGTACTCTCGTGATCATCTTCATTGCTTACATAGCCTTGTTTCATATAGGCTGGCAGACCAAACCGATTGCTCTCTGCATAATCCACCATGGCTCTTAGTGCGAGTTGCTTATCAAATCCCTGCACCCCTTTCTTCCAGGCATCCACGATCACCGGTATGGCATGATAGCCAATCATACAAAAAGTTTCATTGCCACTCAGCTCCCATACGGGCAACATCCCCCCCGCCTTATATTGAGCGAGAAAGGTATTGATCCAGTCATTCGTGCGTTGTTTATTAATAATGGTCTGCAACGGGTGCTGGGCCCGGTGCGTATCCCAGAGGGAGAACACCGAGTAATTGGTAAAACCATCTGCCTTATGCACTTTATGATCTGTGCCCCTGTATTCACCATTCACATCCGTATAAATATTCGGAGCGATCATCGTATGATAAAGCGCCGTATAAAAAGCCACCTGCTGATCATGCGTTCCGCCTTTGATGGCAATCTTACCCAACTCACTGTTCCAGGCATTCGCTGACTGTTCTTTTAATCGATTAAAATCCCAGTGAGCGATCTCCTGTTCTAAATTCTGTTTGGCATTTTCCGTACTCACCCCCGAGATACCAATACGCAGGCGCACTGTTTTCTCTTCACCAAGGTCAAAGGAGAAATAAGACTTAATATTCTTACCACTTAGTGCATTGATCCCGTTCTGCGGTTCATCATTCAGCGCCATCCGGTACCGTTTGATCGGTTTTTCAAACCGGATATAAAAGAACAGGTGCTGCTCTTTGGCCCATGACTTACTGATGCGGGACCCTTTTACTTCATATTCATTCACCAACTCTAAGGTAGAACCCAGTACTTCATCGCGGTGCTGCAGGTCGAGCAGTACTTTGCCTTCTACCGCGGAAGCATCAAACGTATACTGATGCATACCGGAGCGCAGGCTCGTGGTCAGTTGTGCCAGGATATGGTGTTTATCCAGCAGCACTTCATAATAGCCCGGACTGGCTTTCTCCTTTTTATGGGAAAAGGGAGACGCATAGTCCTTATTCTTCCATTTCACTTCGCCGGTAAAGGGCATCATCAATACATCGCAGTAATCGGCAATACCGGTACCGCTGAGGTGGGTATGCGAAAATCCATAGATCGCACTATCCGAATAATGATAGCCCCCGCAACCATCCCAGCCTTCGAGCCGGGTATCCGGACTCAGCTGCATCATCCCAAAGGGCATGGTAGCCCCGGGAAATGTATGGCCATGTCCGCCGGTGCCGATGAAGGGATTAACGAGGGTGGAGGGTTGGGCGGATATAGCGTTATAAATAAGAATAAAAAAAAGAGAGAACCGTAACCGTTTCATGTGTAGGAGTTTGCTGATACGAAGTACGGTAAAATTCCATTAAGCTACTTCGTAGCTTTCTTACCGTTCTTACCGTTCTTACCGCCTTCCCGGCTAAAATTTTGCCGATAAGACGGGGAGAATGAGAAGGACCGCTGCGCGGATTTATTTGTCCCGCTAAGATTTAAAGAGAGTATGATTATGGAAGCCTCTGCCAACATCGGAGAGTCTTATATTGCTTTGCGGGAATTTTTTTTAAGTTACGAAGTAAGTTCCTTACTATTCTCCCTGCACAAACGTCAACGGCTGCCTGAACAACTGCTTCACATTCCGGTTGAACTGCCGGGCTGGTACCCATTTAGGACTACCCTTAAAGGCATCCAGTGCCACGCGGTCAAGTTCGGGATGGACGGGGTTCTCGATGCGGGGTTCCATCAGTTTGCCTTCTTCGTTGATATAGAAATGTACAACCAAAGTGACCTTACTGGTATTTACGAGCCGGAGACGCGGTGGCCAGGTGGCAGCGCGACCCAGGTAATTTCGCCAGCCACTAGCACCACCTTTGGTGAAGGAGGCTTCAGTATCGGCCGTATCGGCAAGCGGCGTACCGTCCGTATTGTAATACTCCTTGCCAATAATTTTCCCCTTGTTATAATTCACGACAGCCGTCAGTGCCCCAAAGGGATTATAGTATTTCCATTTCTGATAAAGTGTATCACGTAACAGGTAACCGCCGGCAGACATCGCGCCATTATCAAACCAATGGTATTGCAAGTTTATACTGTCATTGATCACGACCGTGGAATCTGCGATCATCCCGTTGGAGTGCCAACCAAGTCCATAACCTATCAGTTTCCCTTCCCGGTAAAAGCCGGAGTCAGCCATCATACCATTGGGATGATACTGTACATATACACCCTCCTGTTTATTATGCTTCAGCTGACCATACATGGATAATTGGCCATTGCCGTAAAACCAGGCAGCCCATCCATGTTTACTTTTACAGGCACTGTCTTCAAAAAGCGCCTTCATCTGTAGCTTTTTGGTACCAATAAAATAATCTTCTCTTAACCAACCGCTGTCGGTCTTGTTGACCAGACTATAATAACTTGCACGCGATGCATCACAGGGTTTCCAGAAAGCGTCATACCAGGATTCTTTAGGCTGAGCTGCAAGGTTCAAACAAATGAATAAGATAGCAATGAAGAGCATGAATCGTTTCATAGAAAAAGTTGTCGGCAAATTTACAAATTGTCTTAATTCCCGCTAAGATTATAAGAGAGTATGAATATAGAAGACACTGACAAAATCGGAGTGTCTTATTATGCTTTGCGGGAAATCTCTTCAAGCTACGAAGCAGCTTTATCTTACCGCCCTTCCCGGCTACATTTTTTGCCGGTTAAGCAGGAAAGTACAAGCAAACCGTATTCCTACGATTATCCTTTTATGAATTCCCGCTTGTTTCCACAGATGTGGACAATCAACTAACACCTGTTCTTGTATATATTAAATATTTAATCCATCTTGTAAGCGCTAATCTTTAAAACCACAACCTGACATGAGAAAAATCTTATCAGCCCTGTTGCTGACAGGGACGGGACTCTTTTATTCCCTTTCTGTTTTTGCACAGGTAAGCATCACTACCACCACCACGCCCTACACCCAGAATTTTAACACCCTGAAAGCGACGACTGGTACTTCGACCACTTTACCGACCGGCTGGAAACTTTTGGAAACAGGCACTGGTGCCAACACCAGTTATGCGTCCGATGCCGGGGGTACTGCTACCGGAAACACGTATAGCTATGGTACCGGCACCGCTACCGAACGGGCTTTCGGCGGACTCCGCTCCGGTTCTGTTATTCCCGTTCTTGGGGTACAGATCCGCAACAGTACCGGTTCCACCATTACTTCCATTACGATCACCTATACCGGTGAACAATGGAGATGCGGCGCTACCGGTCGGGCCGATCAGCTGGATTTTCAATATAGCCTGAATGCCACCTCCCTTTCATCCGGCACCTGGACCGATAATAATACCCTTGACTTTGCTTCACTCAGCACCACTACAACCGGAGCAAAAGATGGAAATGCAGCTGCTAACCGCGCTGTTAAAACTGCTACCATCACCGGTCTCAGTATTGCGAATAACGGACTCTTCTGGCTCCGCTGGAATGATCTCGATGCCAGCGGTGCGGATGATGGGTTGGCCATTGATGATTTCTCCATTCAGCTGAACGGATCCGATGTAACAGCTCCCACAGCCAGTACCTTCAGTCCGGCGAATGCCTCCACCAATATCGCCCTCAGCGGTAACCTCGTTGTTACCTTCAGTGAAAATATCGCCAAAGGCACAACAGGTAATATCATTGTGAAAAGAACCAGCGATAATGTAGCAGTACAAACAACTGCCGTTACCGCTGCTGCTGTTACTGTAAGTGGCGCTACGGCAACCATTCCCTTCAGCGGACTGGCGTACAGCACCGGTTATTATGTCAACATTGATGCGGGTGCATTTAAGGATATTGCGGGTAATAATTTTGCCGGCGTTACTGCCACCACGACCTGGGGTTTTACCACGATGGCTGCCCCATCAGCTACTGTATCGGTTAATCCGGCTTCACTGGGCTTTGGTTTTACCGCTTTCGGATTAGCCTCTGCTGCACAGAGCTTCAGTTTCACAACTACCAATCTTACAGCAGGCCTTACCCTCACGGCCCCTGCTTCGTTTGAATTATCAAAAGACGGGATCATTTTCGGCAATGTAGTGAACTACACATTGGCCGAAGCACAGGCCGGTCAGACGGTACAGGCCCGCTTTGTTCCGGCCGCAGCGAACACTAGCTACAGCGGCACCGTGAACTTCAGCAGCACCGGTTTAAATACCAATACCGAAACCCTCTCGGGCAACAGTATCGTAACCGGCGGCGGCACCCTCAATCACTATTTTGGTAACCTGCATGCACATAGTAGTTATTCCGATGGTAATGCAGATAATACGACCAAGATTCCGGCTGACGACTATGCCTATGCGAAAACATCGCTTTGTATGGACTTCCTCGGGATCAGTGAACATAACCACGCTACGGCTGGTATGAGTATTGCCAACTGGCAACCGGGCCGGGCACAGGCCGCGGCCGCTACCACTTCCACCTTCGTGGGGATGTATGGTATGGAGTGGGGCACCATCAGTGCCGGTGGTCACGTGATCATTTATGGCGTGGACTCACTGATCGGATGGGAAGCCGGTAATTATGATGTCTTCGTGGATAAATTCACTTACCAGGGGGCCAATGGATTGTTTGACCGCATTAACCGCCATGGAAATAATGCCATCGCCTATCTCGCACACCCGAATACCGGTGACTACAACGGACTGGTCAGTGCATACAATGCAGCTTCTGATGATGCAGTGATTGGTGCAGCCGTGGAAAGTGGTCCGGCCTTCTCCACCAACACCACCTATACCGATCCGGCTACTTCCATGTCTTACCTCACGTATTTCCGCAATATGCTGGCCCGCGGATACCATGTAGGACCGACCATTGATCACGATAACCACAATATGACTTTCGGACATACGGCCAAGACCCGTCTCGTGGTGATGGCTCCTTCTCTGAATGAAAGCTCCCTGCTGGATGGTCTGAAGAAAATGCGTTTCTATGCCTCGCAGGATTGCAGTGCCAAACTCACTTTTACTGTAAACACGGAAGCCATCGGCAGCATCATCACCCGTGCCGGTGCCCCGGTGATCGCACTGAGCTCAACCGGTACGACCTCCGCTATCACATCTGTTTCCATTATGACCGGTGTACCCGGCAGCGGCACGGCTTCCACCCTGCTGACCAGTTTCACCTCAGGCAGTTTCAGTTATACTGATAACAGTTTGGCGAATGGCAGCCAGGCCTATTATTATCTCGATATCACCGAAGCCGATGGTACCCGTATCGTGACATCCCCGATCTGGTATACCCGTAATGATGCGGCCCGTATGACAGCCGCACCGGTAACTTCATTCTTTACCATGAATGAAACAAACCGTGTGATCCTGAAATGGACCACAGAGAATGAAGAACTCTATCAATCTTTCGAAATCCTGCGTTCTATTGATGGTGGCAACAGTTTCCAGTCATTGAGTAATGTAAACGGAAAAGGATTCGCCTTCAACACCAATACCTACTCTGTGACCGATGCACAGCCTTATGAAGGCCTGGCCACTTACCGCCTGGTTCAACGCAATCAGCAAGGACAGGTTCGCTACACCGATCTGAAAGTAGTAGACCGCAGTGCGGCCCCCACTACTTACTTCACGGCCTACCCCAACCCGGTCAGCGACCAGTTACAGGTACGTGTATCGGCCATGCGCAATGGCAAAGCCACTGCCGAAGTATATGATATGAATGGCCGCCGCATGCTGAGCCAGGCATTCAATGCCTTTACCGGCATCCAGACCATCAGCATGAACCTCGGCAAACTGGGTAATGGTACTTACCTGCTGAAAGTAACCGTAGATGGCAAGACGGGAACGCAGCTGGTGAATAAGTTTTAATAGTTGATACTTTACAAAGAAGCCCGTTCATACTGAACGGGCTTTTTTGTCATCCCGAAGCGAAGCGAGGGATCTGGCTGCTTTGGGTGGCTCCCTGTAATACAAGATTCCTCCTGCGTCGGAATGCAAATACAATTCTACTACACCGTCCTTCACCCCTCGCTTCGCTTCGGGGTGACAAGGTTTTTTACTAGATTACCTAAAAGACCACGGGCTGTTTTATCATCGAGACGTACGGGCTGTTTTGTCATCGAGACGTACGGGCTGTTTTGTCATCGAGACGTACGGGCTGTTTTGTCATCGAGACGTACGGGCTGTTTTGTCATCCCGACGAAGGAG
>CALRQQ020000050.1:0-12271 GCA_943370345.1 Chitinophaga pinensis | reverse complement strand
GCCACGATCGGCGGCGGTACACAGGACAACCTGAACAGTGTGTTATCGCCGACCATCGGAGCTGACAAATGGACCCATATTGTACTGACCTATGAATTCACCACCGGTGTATTCAATATCTGGGCAGATGCAGTAAAAGTGGGAGCCTTCCCGAACAGGGGTACCGGTAATAATAATTTCAAAGCCTACGAGCCAAACCAGGTTATCATTGGTTCTAACTATAACGGTATTCCCGGTATGTCAGTAAGCAGTGATGTGACGTTTGCACCCATGACCGGCCAGGTGGATGAGATCCGGTTTTATAACCGGTCTTTACCGGATGCGCATATTAAAGCGTTGTTTAATCTGGGAAAAGCGAATAAGTAAGAGAGTGGAGAGTGGAGAGTGGAGAGTGGAGAGTGGGGGTAAATACAGCTAAGCAGCAATCGGTTATATGGGGGTTTATTGCAGTGGCAATAAGCCCCCTTTTTTTACAATTCCTGTAAGGGATCAGTGCAGGAATAAAAAACGTAGCTTTGGTCAGATACACGAATTTTAAAAAGGATCCGGAAAATAATCACCTGATGAGATCATACAGTCTGCTTATTGCCACTACATTTTTTTGCGCTATGCATCTGTCCGCACAGCATAATAACTCCCTTTCTTTCGCCAACAATAAAGTAGTGGCGCACCGGGGAGCATTCAAAAAGAACGGGTTTCCTGAAAATTCAATTGCTTCATTGAAAGAAGCGATCAGGCTGGGTTGCACCGGTTCGGAATTCGATGTGCGGATGACAGCTGATGATTCACTGGTGATCAATCATGATCCGCACCATAATGGATTGGATATTGAGCATACGGATTTTAAAGTGCTCCGGCATTTTCCTTTGTCCAACGGAGAACCACTTCCAACACTTCGGTCCTACCTGCTTGCCGGCATGGCGAAGAATAAACAAACCCGCCTGGTGCTGGAGATCAAACCTTCCGTGATCAGTAAGGACAGGGGAAGGATCATCGCCGGTAAAGTCATCGCACTGGTCAATGAATTAAAAGCGGCACCCTGGATCGTGTATATCAGTTTTGATTATGATATACTGAAAGAACTTCGCCGTCTTGACCCCTCCGTCAGTCTTCAATTCCTGGATGGCACCCTGTCACCTGACCGGCTGAAAGCGGATGGTATCAATGGGGCCGATTATCATTTCTCCGTATTTAAGAAAAATCCGGGCTGGATAAAAGAAGCAAAAGACAATAATATCCTGCTGAATGCGTGGACAGTCAATGATGAGGAAACCATGCTTTGGCTGATCCGGGAAGGATTTGAGTTTATCACGACCAACGAACCGGAAAAACTTTTTCAACTTACCCGCTAAACGAAAACCTGCCCATTGGCAGCCGGATCACTGCAATCACTTTTCTCCTCAAGGACTCACACTCAACAGTAATCGGATTCTTTCCTTTTGGGAGCTAATCCGCTGACCCCTAATATCATTTTGTTTTATCTGGCGTATGTAAGCAACCGGCAATCACTCCGGCATCCGGTTCCATTTGACATATGTCAAATAATCTGTTTCATTTACATTTTGAGGCGTTTAAACGATTAAAAAGTTTAAAAAAGACATGCTTGTCAGGATAGCGCAGGATGGTTCCGGGGGTGGGAATAATATTTTTAGATTAATAATTGCTGCTATATGACTAAACACATTTCTACAATCAGGCATGCTATTGCCTTGACTTTTCTTTTGCTGTTTTCTGTTTTTTCCCATGCTCAGGGTGGTGTTAAAGTAACCGGAAAGATCGCTGATGAATCCGGAAATCCTGTTGATGCGGCTACGGTCGCGATCAAAGGAGCACCCGGACAGGCGGTGACAAAAGCTGATGGTACGTTTGAAATAACGGTACCGTCTGCGAATGCCACACTGATCATCACCCACGTAGGATTTGCACAAACCGAATTTCCGCTCAATGGTAAATCATCCGTCACGATCAGTATGGCGCAGAACAATGCGGCGCTGGAAGACGTGGTCGTGATCGGTTATGCATCCGTAAAGAAAAAGGATGTGACCGGTTCAGTGGCGGGTATCAATCAGAAAGATATCCGTTCCCGTCCGGTGGACAATGCCCTGCAGGCCATGCAGGGTAAAGTATCCGGGGTGGATATCACTTCCAACGAACGCCCCGGTCAGGTGGGTAGTATCAATATCCGCGGGGTGCGTTCACTGACCGCTTCCAACTCACCGTTGTTTGTGGTGGATAATATTCCGCTGACCACCGGCGGTATCGAGTACCTCAATCCGAACGACATCGAATCCATCGACGTACTGAAAGATGCGTCTGCCACTGCGATCTTCGGTTCACGTGGTGCCAACGGGGTGGTGATCGTAACAACCAAACAAGGTAAGGCCGGTAAGACACAGGTGAATTTTTATAACTCAGTTACGTTTGAAACCATTCGTGACTGGGCACCGATCATGTCGCCTTCCGAATATATTGATTTCCGTCGCTGGGCGGTTTACTACAGTAATACTGCCGGTCGTCCCCGTGGCGATGCACCCACGATCACCAATGACCGCGATATCTTCCTCGCTACTTCCGATCCGTCTTCCTGGAAAAATATTGCCAAGGGCTGGGCGTCCGGTACCTGGGATGGTTCAAAAGTGGATAATACAGATTGGACCGGATTGGTATCTCAAACCGGTATGACCACCGATAACACCATCAGCGTAAGCGGTGGTACCAATAAAGTAAAAGCATTTGCTTCCTTTGGTTACCTGAATAACAAGGGTACATCTATCGGACAGAAATTCACCCGTTACTCCGGTAAGGTCAACGTGGATATTAAAGCTACTGACTGGTTCAGCATGGGACTTAATATGAATGTCACGCATTCTACGCAGGAATTCGGTCAGTCCAATGCGGTGATCGGTTCATTTGTCGGCTCACCGGCCACCAGTATTTATGGATCGGCGAGGGGCTTATTCAAATGGGCGGTTCCGTATGATACCATTGGAGGAAGAATACTCAATCCGGGTGGTGATGTGGCCATCAAGACGGTGGTGGACGAATGGAAATACTCCCAGGATCAGCGGGTAACTCTCCGTGCCTTTGGTAGTCTGTATGCCCAAATGGATTTCGGAAATATTCATCCTATCCTCAAAGGACTGAAGTACCGTCTCAATTTCGGTCCCGACTTTTCATCTTACAGAAACGGTATCTATATTGACGGTTTTTCTGCCGCCAGCAGTGGAATCAATGGCGCTTCCCTTACGGATGGCAGAACTTTCTCCTGGACACTCGACAACCTCTTATATTACGACAAAGAATATAAAAAGCATTCCTTCGGACTTACCTTACTGCAAAGTGCTACGAAGTTTGTGCAAGATCCGGTGAATACGATCCGTGGTACCGGTATCCCCTTTGCCAGTCAGAAATGGTATGCCCTGAACTCTGCGGTACTTCCTGCAGCCAACCTGACCATTTCCCAGAATTCAGACCTGGTTGAGCGTCAGCTTGCCAGTTATATGGCCAGGTTGAACTATGGATTTGATGATAAATACCTGTTGACGGTTTCTGTCCGTTCGGATGGTGCCTCCCAGTTATATGATGATGGCAGTAAATTCTCCCTGTTCCCGAGTGCCGCATTGGCCTGGCGTGTGAATAAGGAAAGTTTCATGCAGAATATCGGATGGGTCAATGACCTTAAGTTCCGTGTAGGCGCCGGGGTAACCGGTAACTCAGCGATCGATGCGTATGCGACCAAAGGAAGAACAGTACCCCTGTTCTATCCCTTCGGCGGATCTGTGACCGGAGCCTCACTGCCTTCCACATCACTCGCCAACCTGGCGCTGGATTGGGAAAAAACCACCCAGTATAATGTGGGTATCGATTTCACCATTTTCAAACGCAAGATCTCCGGGGTGATCGATCTGTATACCTCTAAAACCAAGGACCTGCTGATGGCACGTAACCTGCCAACGGTAACCGGGTTCCTGACCACGATTGAAAATGTGGGTGAAACAGCCAACCGAGGGGTGGATCTGAGCCTCACGACCACCAATATCAACACGAAGGATTTCAATTGGACCACCAACTTTACCGCTTCCTGGCAGAAAGACAGGATCGTAACGCTGTCAAACGGTAAGCAGGATGATATCAATAATAACTGGTTTATTAATCAGCCGATCGGTGTGATCTATGGCTTTGCTTCCAATGGCATGTGGCAGTACTCAGATACCGCTTTATTGCGCAAATTCGCATTGAATGGTAACAACTTCACGGCTGGTAACGTACGTCCGATCGACCAGAATGGCGACAATAAGATCGATGCCAATAATGACCGTACGATCATCGGTCATACAAGACCCCGCTGGATCGTGGGTATGACCAACAGCCTGACCTATAAGAATTTTGAATTCTCTGTATTTGTTTACGGAAGGCTGAATTACTGGGCCAATACCGGTGGTGAAGCGCAGACTGCCCGACCCAATCAGCGCCAGATCAACTACTGGACAGAGAACAACCAGAATGCTGAATACCAGAAGCCGATCTATTCTGTAGGTTCAGGTGATGCGTATTCTCCATCACTGGGTTACAAGAAAGCGTCTTTCCTGAAGATCAGGAATATTTCAGCGGCATATAACCTGCCTTCCACAGCGCTTAAAGCCATGCATATGTCCAGTCTGCGATTATATTTCCAGGCAGCAAACCCGGGTATGCTGTTCTCAAAGATCAAGTTCCTGGATATGGATGTGAATTCCAATATCTCTAACCGTGGTTTCACTTTTGGTATCAATGCCGGATTTTAATTAAATAAAAAACTTGTTGCAATGAAAAACAGAATATTATTTATAAACCTGGCAGCCCTCCTGATCGTATTGACGACTGCCTCGTGTAAGAAAAATTTCCTCGATGAAAATCTCGAGACCGTACGTGACCTGAGTTATTATAAAACAGATGCAGGTGTTACGGAACTGGCGAATGGTACGTATCATCATGTATTTGCCAGCCAGTTCAATGGAGAGATGGCTTTCTCCAACCTCTGTTATGGTGCTGATGAATTCCGCGTAGGGGGTGACCCTTCCAACGGGATGTATAATTCCTATGGTAATACCTTCGGACCCTTCGTAACTCCCAATAACGGCAACACTGTTCCGGCGAATGCTTTATGGGATTATTTATACCTCGGTGTGGGCCAGGCCAATCTCATCATTGAGAATGCCACAGCCAGCGCCTCCACGGCTGATGTTATTAAGAAAACAGTACTGGGGGAAGGCTATTTCTTCCGTGCATTCTGTTACCTGCGGCTGGTCAGCCAGTTTGGTGCTGTGCCGTTGAAAACAAAATCCAGCAGTACGGTTGAACTTGAGTTTACCCGCGCAACTCCCAAGGATGTATATGCCCAGGTGATCGCTGACTTTACTCAGGCTTACAATCTCCTGTCCAATACAGGTGGTCCGGCAAAGATCACAAAGGATGCTGCCGGTCATTTTCTGGCCAAGGCTTACCTGAGCCGCGCCAGTGAGATCAATGATTCATGGAACTCCGCAACAAAAGCGGCCGACCTCGCTGCGGTAGGTCCCCTGTGCGATGCGGTGATCGCCCGTCATCCGCTGGCTCCTAACTACGGAGACCTCTGGAGATATACTGCTCCCAACGGCGCTAATGAAAACCTGAGCGAGCTGATCCTCTCTGCGCAGTTCACGTCCGATCTTTCTGCTACCGGACAAAATACACAGCACCTTTATTTTGTATCCCGTTATGAGGATATTGCCCAGATGCAGCGTGACCTGAGCGGTGACCGTCCGTTCAGCCGTCTGTCGCCCACGTATTTCATGTACCGGATCTACGATATGCAGAATGACTCACGTTTCTGGAAAACCTTCAGAACAAAGAGCAGGGTGAACCGGGCAGCCGGTGGTTATTATGCAAACGGTGATCTCGGTATCATGTATGTGATCAATCAGCCGGGCGATACCCGTTTCTCTGGTGTGTATGTAACGAATACAGTGGTATATGCTGCAACTGGTAAAACGATCCCGCACGTATTTGTGGCTTATCCCAACGGAACAACCACAGATGGGGCGTTGCTGGCCGACTCCCGTCGTTTCCCTTCTTTAAGCAAGTTCATGGACGGCTCCCGTACAGCCGGCTTTAATGATGTGGACGGATTGCGGGATATCACCCTGGCCCGTTCAGCAGAGACTTATCTGATCGCGGCAGAAGCAAAGATCCGTTTGGCTAAAGCCGGATCAGGCTCCTATAACGACGCCTTACCTTATATCAATGCAGTAAGGGCCCGTGCGCAGTATGCCAATGGAGAAAACAGGGCCAGTTATTACGATGGTGGTGGTGCAGCCAGCAGTGCTCCCCAGCCGACCATCCCGGCTTCTTTCTTCCCTGAGAACTCCTATTATGAATCAAACAATATTCCCGTTACAACCAGCGCTTCTTCCAGCCTGGCGATCACCAACACGTCCACCCTGCCTGCAGGGGATGAATATGTTATTTCAAGACTGGGATATGCTGATCCTTACGACCGGATGCTTTGTCTCTTATTGAATGAAAAGTCAAGAGAACTGGCCGGTGAATATATTCGCTGGGAAGACCTGTCCCGTACCAAGACACTGGTTCAGCGTGCCAGGGTATTCAATCCTGACGCGTCTCCCAATATTAAAGACCATCATTTACTGCGTCCCATCCCACAGACATTCCTGGATGGGGTTCAGTCCGGCGGAAAAGCATTGACCGCTGCCGAAAAGCAGGCGATGCAGAACCCCGGTTATTGATCTCGTTTCATAAGCAGAGCGGGCAATCAGAAAAAGCAGCGGACCAAAATCCGCTGCTTTTCATTTACAGTCACCCCGATCAACGGGCCCGTACGAGTATTCAACAGGCTGACCGGTCCCGGTTCATTCGTTATGCGATTTGATATTGATCAGGAAGTCAAAAAGGTTTGTTTCCGAACTGATGCCTAATTTTTTGCGCAGCCGGTACCGGCTGATCTCCACACCGCGTACAGAAATATTCATCAGCTGGGCGATCTCTTTCGTGGACAGATTCATCCGTAAATAAGCAGAGAGCTTGAGTTCATTCGCGGTGATCGACGGATACTTTTCTTTCAGTACCACAACAAAGTCACTGTGCACCTTATCAAAGTGATGGGTGAAATGCTCCCAGTCCTTATCCATTTTTTCATCTTCGCCCAGTACTTTCATCATTTTCTTTAATTCACTGGCGGCTTTTTCATTGTCAACGGCTTTGGTCAGTTGACTCAGTTCGGACTTGATCTTGCTGAGCAATTCTCCTTTCTGCACTAAGTGCATGGCATTGGTGGCCAGTTCGGAGTTCTTGAAATCCACCTCCGCCTGCAGCTTTTCATTCCGCAGCGCTACCAGTTCATTTTCTGCTTTATTGATCTCTAACTGATGCAGGTATTGCAACCGCTTCTGTTCTTCTTCATATTTTTCCTGTTGCAGGTAGAATTTTTTCTTCTGCCACTTATACAGGTAATAGATACCCACACAACCCAGCAGGAAGTAAACCAGGTAAGCCCAGAGTGTCTGATACCAGGGAGGAAGGATACGGAAGCTGTATATGGTGGGCGCCGATTCGTTTCCGAGATTATTCCGCACTTTTACTTCAAAGTGATAGGCGCCGGACGGCAGGTGGGTGTATTCTTTTTCTGTCTTGGCCGTCCAGTCGCTCCAGTTATCGTCAAAGCCACGCAACCGATAACTGTATTCCAGGCTGGGTTGCTGGCCAAATAACGGGGAAGAATATTCGAAATGAAGAGTGCCCCATTTATGGGCGATGGATATTTCATTGCTCGCTGTTGTATCCGCCCGGTAGCCACCATACACCAGGCTGTCACGGCGGTTGAAGATCCGTACATTGCGGATCATCACGTCGAGGGCCGGGATGTTCTTCTTGTATTTTTCATAATTGATCAGGAAGAATCCTTTTTCAGCCCCGATAAAGACATTATTATTATTGACGGGGTAAATGAATTCAAAGCCACTCAGCATTTTACTGTTCAGTTCCGGCAGATGGATCAGCTGTGGTTTTTTATCGAGCCGGTCCAGTACACCTAACTGCTTGTCATGAATGAACCAGATATTTCCCTCCGTATCTTCTTTCAGGTAACGGATACTCTGCTGGCCCAGCAGTTCCTGGTAATAGACCGAGGGGATAAACCGGTCTTTGGACGGATCAAAACCATATACGCCTTTTTCGGTGGCCACCACCACTTCGTTATTCACTTTATAAACGTGGTTATTGAGCGTGGAGGGCAGTCCGTTAGCGGCCGTATACAATTTTGACCGGTATTGGCCGCTGCCATCCGGTGCAATTTTGTACACCCCATGGTATGGATGCGATACCCAGATGCTGTTATCTTTATCAATGGCAACGAAGCGGCAGGATTCATCCAGTCCTTTTACATTTTCAGCCGGGGAAAAGCGGTTGTTCGTATAATCAAAAAAACTGAGGCCGCGGTAAGTGCCGGTGATCATCCGCGGGGTGGGGAATACTGTGGACACCGGGGTGAAATTCCAGACCCCTTTTTCCGTATTAAAGAAAGGCGTGGCTGTATTGCCTTCCACGATGAACGCCCCTTCATGATGGCCGAGCAATAACGTGTTATTGATGGTGGCCAGTCCCCAGACCTGTCCTGTGGTATTGGTCACCTGGGTAAACTGTCCCCTGCTGAAACTATAATCCTGCAAAGGCTGAAGCGGTACAGAATACAGGCCAGCCGAGGTGCCGGTATATAATATATTATTATGGATGATCGCTGAATAGCCTGAACCATCCTGTGAATAAGGGCTGATACGTTTGATGGCACTGTTATAGGCGATGAAATCCACTCCATTGTCCAGACCGAGCCAGAGGTTTTGCTGCCGGTCGAGGAAGATGCTGAGTACATTATTATTCTGTAAGCCTTCCGTACGGGTGAAGCGCTGGATCAGGTTGCCCTGTTTATCCACGATCTGGACCCCGTTATTATTTGTGGCCAGGGCGATCCAGTCGGCATTGATCGAGGTGGCCGCATAGATCCGGTCTTTTTCGATCTGGGCCAGGGCCGGCGAGTTCAGTTTTACGGCCCCTGTCTTACTTAATATATATATACCGTTCTTAAGGGTGGTCACCAGGCTGCTATCGGTTCCCAACGGAAGTATGGCAGTAACAGGATCGTTCTGTGGGAGCGGATTGACGCCAAGCACCGGACTCCAGACCATATTGGTGAATTCCAGGATGCCATTCAGGTAGTCATGTGCATACAGGTGGCTGTCACACACGCCGAGGTAGGACCATTCGGAAGGAGCAGAAAATACCGCCATCGCATTGCCGGTAAAACGGAAGATCTTACCGGATGTACGGAAATAGACATCTTTTTTAAATTGGCAGATATCCCAGACATCTCCGAAAGAACGCTCTTTTTCAGGGAGTAAGCTCACCAGGGACGTAAAAATCAGCCCCCCGTTCTTTCCGGGAGAGAAATACCCCAGTTCGTCCTGTCCCCCTGCATAGATCCGGTCACCCGGACCGGTTTCGATCGACCGGACGATGGTTTTGTTGGGTAGCGGGTAGAGGTTCCAGTATTTCCCATCGAAGCTCAGTACGCCCTCATTATTAGCTAAATAGAGTATTCCCTGCCGGTCCTGACGGATATCCCAGTTCTGCAGACCGGCTGCGTATACCTGTTTTGAGTAATTTATAATGTCAGGCAGGCCAATTGTATTCTGACCAGAAACCCAAAACGGGCTGATGATAAGGAGCAGGAGTATTTTTTTCATGATGGGGCAATAATTCGGAATGTGAAAGTAGGAAAATTCGGATGATGTAGGAATGATGTAGTTTAAATATTGCAATATCAATCAGTTATGTTTTTTGATGTAGAGTTGTTGTAGGTGATAATTTCAAAAAAGTGGATTATGGGCTTACCTTGGCGAAGCTTTTTAAAAGCTTTTTGTTCGCTAAAATAATTGCTATATGAAATTAAAAACTGCATTGCTGAGTCTCTGCGTCCTATTGACAGGCCTGCTTCAGACGGCCTCAGGACAAAATCTGCCAGTTTCAGGCACTGTTTCCAACAAATTAACCGGTGAGCCATTGGCCGGCGCTACGATCTCGGTAAAAGGTACACGTACCAGCACCCAGACAGATGCGACAGGTCATTTTACCATCGCCATCCCCAAGACCGGGTCTGTGCTGGTATTCACCTACACCGGCATGAAGCTGGTGGAATTTACGGTTTCCGATGCCAAACAGGCGATCAACATTCAATTGGAAGAAAGTGCCACCAGCACCCTTTCAGATGTAGTGGTGGTAGGTTATGGTACCCAGAAGATCACGAAAGTGTCTGGCGCCATTTCCACGATCAAAGCCGCCGACATTGAAAAACTGAAACCCGTACGGGTGGAAGAAGCCCTCCAGGGCCGCGCCTCTGGAGTGGTAGTGGTTAACAGTGGTACACCGGGTTCCAAACCCACTGTACTGGTAAGAGGTATTCCCTCTTTCTCCGGTACCGATCCGCTGGTGATCATCGACGGGGTGCCTCAGACACTGACCGATTTCAACTCCATTAATGCGGCGGATATTGAATCCGTGAACCTGTTGAAAGATGCGGCCACTACCGCGATCTACGGGGTGAAAGGAGGAAACGGGGTGATCGTGGTGACCACGAAGAATGGCCGTAAGAACCAGAAAACAGACATCACCTTCAACAGTAACTATGGTGTACAGGAAGTGATGAACACCCTGGGTGTGCTGAATGCCTCTGAGTATGCCGCCATGATCAACGAAGGCAGCACTACCGCTGGTGGTCCGGTGATCTTCCCCAACCTGAGCACGATCGGTGTAGGGACCAACTGGCAGAATGAAGTATTCAAAATGGCCAGCATGCAGACACATACCGTATCTGCACGTGGAGGCAGCGAAAACATGTCTTATTTCCTTTCCGCCGGCTGGCTCAACCAGGGTGGTATCGTAGGGGGTAATGACAAATCCCGTTTCAGCCGCGGTAACCTGACCGCCAACCTGAACTTTGACCTGGCTCCGCGCCTGAAATTCATCCTCAATACCACCGCGGTATTATTAGATGGACGGGGTATTCAGGAAAACTCCTTCAACAGTGTACTGGGATCCGCGATCAACTTTGATCCGACGGTTTCTAAATTCAACACCGTACCCAACACGCCGGGTACCTATGGTTTCAGTAACCTGTTGCTCTCTGAGATCTTCAACCCGCTGACCAAACTGGACAATACCTTTAATAAGAACATCGGTAATAAACTGTATGGTAAAGGCGAATTACAATATGATGTGCTGAAGAACCTGAAGCTGACCAGCCGTTTTGGTTATACCAAATACGATGGTAATGCCAAGTCCTTCACTCCGCTCGTTTACTACGGTCCGCTGAACGTGGAAAACTCCATGAACGCCGACGGATCAGCCGTAACCGGAAGACATAATAGTGTATCTCATGAAAAGACCAGTAATTTCAACTGGACCTGGGAGTCTTTCGCCAACTATAATTTCAAAGTTAAAGAAGACCACAACTTTGAAACCGTGTTAGGTTTCTCTATGGCTAAAACTTCAGGTAATGCAGCCGGTGCCACCCGCCAGGATGTACCGTTCAATTCCTGGGAGTTCGCGGATTTCACCGCCGCTACCGGTAACAATACCGCCACCAACACCAATGCGCTGGCCGGTTATTACTACCAGTATTTCCGTCGCAACCTGTCTTATTTCTCCCGGATCAACTATGACTACCAGGAGAAATACCTGGCTTCCTTCACGGCCCGCCGCGATGGATCCTATGCATTCGGTAAGAATAATAAATACGCCAACTTCTTCTCCGGTTCACTGGGTTGGGTGGTGTCTAAAGAAAACTTCTTCAAATCTGAATTCATCGATCACCTGAAGATCCGTGGTAGTTACGGTTCGATCGGTAACGAGAACGTGGATCCGCAATATGTAGGTATCGTAACCGGTGGTCCGAGCTATGGCCCGACCGCTAACAGCAATGGCTACACATTCGGTGATATCTTCTATCCCGGTTCTACCGTGGGTTCAGCAGCGAATGATGCCCTCCGCTGG
The DNA here is from genome assembly GCA_943370345.1 of Chitinophaga pinensis. Taxonomy (GTDB): domain Bacteria; phylum Bacteroidota; class Bacteroidia; order Chitinophagales; family Chitinophagaceae; genus JJ008. The sequence continues at coordinate 193 of CALRQQ020000050.1, read as the reverse complement.
GAAAAACAGATCCAGGCGAATGTGGGCTTTGATATGACCTTCTTCAAAAGAAGATTCTCCATCACGGCTGACTACTTCCAGAAAGAAGTGGATGGTCTGCTGTTCACCCCCTCTGCCTCTCTCTACCTCGGTACAGTACCTATCCCCACTGCCAATATCGGTTCTACCAAGAGCAGTGGTATCGACCTGATGC
>CALRQQ020000049.1:0-12367 GCA_943370345.1 Chitinophaga pinensis | reverse complement strand
ATCTATGCCCTGAACCCCATGGTGGGGGTGATTGATGGTTTCCGCTGGTGTATTGTAAAAGATGCACCTAATCCCATGCTGCATTATCCTTTCTATATTTCGCTGACCGTGATTGTTTTCTTCCTGGCCCTGGCCGTATACCAGTTCCGGAAAATGGAAAAGAATTTTGCCGATCTTATTTAACACCGAATAAAACCCAAACCTCAGCATGAATACCATTTTAGTAACCGGAGGCGCCGGTAATGTGGGCGGTTCCCTGGCCAAAAAACTGGTCACCAACCCGGACAATTTTGTCGTGGTCATGGATGACCTTTCTACTGGTAATGCCGGTAAATTGCCCGATGCCAGCCGTTATCCGAATTTTAAGTTTATCAAAGGGGATGTCAACTCCCTGTCTGATATTTCCGCCGTCATTCTCCGTTACGGGTTTGATTTCATCTTCCATTACGCGGCCGTGGTAGGGGTGAAACGTACCCTCGATAACCCGGCCAAAGTATTACACGATATTCAGGGGATTAAGAATGTACTGGAAGTGGCCAAAAATACTGGGGTGAAAAGGGTGTTCTTCTCTTCTTCGTCTGAAGTATATGGTGAGCCCGTGGAATTTCCGCAGAACGAACATACCACGCCGCTGAATTCCAAACTGCCATATGCCATTGTAAAGAATGTGGGTGAGGCTTTCCTGAAATCCTACAAACAGGAATATGACCTGGACTATACCATCTTCCGTTTCTTTAATACCTACGGGCCGGATCAGAGCAGCGATTTCGTGATCTCCAAATTCATTGACCTGGCCCTGGTGAATAAACCGATCACACTCTATGGGGATGGGTTACAGACCCGGACCTTCTGCTATATTGACGACAATATTGAAGCCACCACCAATGCGCTCTACGAAAATAAATTCGTGAACGATGTTGTGAACATCGGCTCCGATTTTGAAATGACGATCAAGGAACTGGCTGAACTGATCATTAAAGAAACCGGTTCATCATCTGAGATCATTCACCTGCCACCGCTGCCCGAAGGGGATATGACCCGCCGCAAACCCGATATCGGCAAAATGAAACAACTCCTTTCCCGGGAAATGACTCCCGTGACGGAAGGCGTACGACGGATCATCGCGATGAGAAAAAATGCCTGAGAAGGAAGGACCTAACCACAAAGACCGGATCAAATGAGTGAACCCATAATCAAGGTAGAAGGACTCGGTAAGAAGTATATCATTTCGCATGAGCAACGCGAGAGCTATACCGCCCTGCGCGATGTGATCAGCCGTAAAGCCAGAAAGCTGACCAGTCGCGGTAAAGTCAAAACAGTGCGGGAAGATTTCTGGGCCTTAAAGGATATCAACTTTGACATCAATCCCGGCGAAGCGGTGGGCATTATCGGACGTAATGGCGCCGGTAAGAGCACACTGCTCAAAGTACTGAGCCGGATCACCGAGCCCAGCACCGGACGGATTGAGATCAATGGACGGATCGCTTCCCTGCTCGAAGTAGGGACCGGTTTCCATCCGGAACTCACCGGTCGTGAAAATGTATTCCTGAACGGCGCCATCCTGGGTATGACCCGCGCAGAGATCCGGAGCAAGTTTGATGAGATCGTGGCCTTTAGTGGCGTGGAAAAATTTCTGGATACCCCTGTGAAGCGATACAGCAGCGGGATGTATGTCCGGCTGGCTTTTGCCGTGGCTGCACACCTTGAACCGGAAATACTGGTGGTGGATGAAGTACTCGCGGTAGGCGATGCAGAGTTTCAGAACAAATGCCTGGGTAAAATGAATGAAGTGAGTCACCAGGAAGGCCGGACGGTCTTATTTGTGAGTCATAATATGCGGGCCATCCAGGATCTCTGTCAGAAATCCATTTACCTGCAAAACGGACAGGTACTCGATATCGGTCCGACCGACCAGGTGATCGAGCATTACCTCAATACCGGTACCTCACAGGCCTGGTCAGATTCCAAGGGCCCCGTTTACCAGGTGGAGGTAAACCAGGATAAAAAAGAAATCAAAATAGATGTCCATTATAAAGTGGGCGATGAATATATTCTTGAGATCCCCAATTTCGGTTTCGTGATCTATGATCAGATGAATACCCCGGTTTGCGGATTCAATCCTTCCCTGTTGAAAGATCCCCTTCCGTTGAAACAATACCGCAAGGAAGGCCGGATACAGATCACCATGCGGGAACCCCGGCTCCTCGATGGACGCTATAATTTCAGTTTCTGGTTTGGCGTCAATTCACAATTTGATATTCAGTATGTGAAGGATGCGATCTCCTTTGAAGTGGTGGGTATGACCGAACACAAGCAACTGCCTTCCAATATCGTCGGCACCAGCGGGGTGGAATGTCAGTTTGATTTTGCCTGAGCCGCACAGGTTTATTTTTTTATTTTCATGATCGAATGAAGTTCACGGTTACCTCCAATAAGCAGTTTCCCGAAATCAGGGAGTATACGGTTCAACATGGGGCCATCGGTTTTTACGGCTATGTCTTTAAAGGACTGCAGACGCTGCAATCGATCATGCCCGCTGATTACCAGCCCCTCAGTTTTTACTCCGTGCTTCGCAATACCATAAGCCGGAAAACAGTCCGGGTGGAGAAGCCCGCCTTAAGTATTGTCAACAGCTGGTATGATAATTTTTATCATTTTGCCTGGGAGTCGCTGGTAAAACTTTATTTCCTGCGCGAACATCTGGATACCGCCACAGTGGTTTTTCCCGAAGAGCGAAGAAAGTTCCACGATCAGTGGCTGAACCTGCTCGGCATCCGCGATATCACCTATGTAAAGCGGAAAGAACGGATCAGTTCCCCGCTCGTGATCTCCTCCAATTTCCTGGAGCCGGATATGAAGGAGCAGAAAGCCATCCTCGAAGGTTTCAGGGACTGGGTGATTGCCCGGATGGATAAAGAGGGGCTGCTGGAACCGAAAAGCAACTACCCGACTAAGATATTTATTACCCGCACCAAAGTTCGCTACCGGAATATTGTGAACCTGGAAGCATTGCATGCCCTGGTGACCCGTTATGGGTATACCGTGGTGGAACTGGAAGATTATACCATCGCTCAACAGGTCAATTTCTTTTACCATGCGGAAGATATCGTGGGGGTGCATGGTGCCGGTTTTGCCTATATCGGTTTTTCCCGGGCCCCGGTACTGGATATCATCGTGGATAATTTCATTTCCCTCTGGTTTGAAAAAATGTCCGGCATCTTAGGTACCGGTTATGAATACCTGCGGACCAAAGGCGTTCCCAATGATTTCCCCGACAAACGCCCGGGATATCATGATATGGATGTGGACCTGGTAAAACTGGAAGAAAAAATCAAAGAGCGAAACCGGTAACCAGCCGATGCTTTTCCCGGAATAAACTAAACGGCCAAAAAAATAGCTATTATGAAAGTTGTGATCCTCGCCGGCGGTCTCGGCACCCGTCTTTCAGAAGAAACCACCGTAAGGCCCAAGCCTATGGTAGAGATCGGTGGCAAGCCGATCCTCTGGCATATCATGAAGATCTATGCCCAATACGGGTTTGATGATTTTGTCATCTGCCTGGGGTATAAAGGCCATATTATAAAGGAGTACTTTATTAATTACTACCTCTATAACTCCGATATCACGGTGGAAGTAGGGAGTAATAACCTGGAAGTCCACTATTCCACCAGTGAGTCCTTTAAAGTAACCCTGATCGATACGGGGAATGATACCAATACGGCGGGTCGTATCAAGCGGATCCGGAAGTACACCGGCGACGAACCCTTTATGCTGACCTATGGCGACGGGGTGAGTGATGTAAACCTGGAACAGCTCCTGCAGTTCCACCGTAAACATGGCAAGCTGGCCACGCTCACATCCGTACAGATGCCCGGCCGATTCGGCAACCTGGATACCGATGAAAACGGGTTGGTCAATAATTTCAGCGAGAAGCCGGACGGCGATGGCACCTGGATCAATGGGGGCTTTTTTGTACTGGAACCCGGCATCTTCGATTACCTGGAGGGAGATATGGATCATGTGCAATGGGAACGGCAACCGCTCGCCGCGATTGCCAACAATGGTCAGCTGGCTGCTTACCGTCATCACGGTTTCTGGAAATGCATGGACGCATTGAGGGATAAAATTGAACTGGAAGAGGTTTGGGAATCCGGCAAAGCCCCCTGGAAAATCTGGTAATATGCACCTGAACGATACATTACAAACGGCCTATTCAGGCAAAAAAGTATTACTGACCGGTCATACCGGTTTTAAAGGAGCCTGGCTCCTGCTCTGGCTGGAGCGGTTGGGTGCCATCGTAAAAGGGTATGCCCTGGCACCGGAACACCCCAATGACCTGTACAACCTGGTACAATCCGGAACAGCAGTGGATTCCGTGATTGCGGATATACGTGACCGGGAAAAAGTGGGGGCTGTTATCCGTGAATTCCGTCCGGATTTTATTTTTCACCTCGCGGCACAGCCACTGGTCCTGCGTTCCTACCGGGAACCGCTCTATACGTTTGAGGTCAATGTCAATGGCACCGCCCATGTACTGGATGCCCTCCGGGATACGGATCATCCCTGTACCGTGGTGATCATTACAACCGATAAAGTGTATGAGAATAACGAAACAGGACAGGCGTATACTGAAACTGATAAATTAGGAGGCTACGATCCCTACAGTGCCAGTAAGGCGGCTGCCGAAATTGTAGTAAGCAGTTACCGCAACAGTTATTTTAATCCCGGTGAGATCGGTAAACATGGCATTGCTGTGGCCACAGCGCGGGCCGGCAATGTGATCGGCGGGGGTGACCGGGCCGAGAACCGCATTATTCCGGATATTGTACGGGGTATCGAAGAAGGAAAGGATATCATTGTCCGCAATCCGGCTTCCACCCGGCCCTGGCAGTTTGTGCTGGAACCCCTGGCAGGTTATTTGCAATTGGGAGCGGCTATGCAACAGGCACCGGCCCGGTTTGCAGAGGCCTGGAATTTCGGACCGGAAGAAAATGATGTGCTCACCGTAGAGCAGGTGGTGGAGAAAGCCCTTTCTATTTATGGAAAAGGAAGCTGGAAAAAACCGGAACAAAAACAAACCGCTCATGAAGCCGGTCTGCTGAATCTTTCGATCAGCAAAGCAAAGGAACAGTTAGCATGGCATCCCCGCCTGCGGGCCGGGGAGGCCATTGAGTATACGATTGAATGGTATAAAGCTGTAACGACGGAAAACGCATTTGCGTTTAGCCTCGATCAGCTTGAAAAATTTGCCGCCATATCATGAAATTCATCCCCACTCCTTTAGCCGGTAGTTATACGGTGGAACTGGAACCCTTCTCCGATGAGCGGGGCTGGTTTGCCCGGTATTATTGCAAGGATGAATTTGCCGCCATCGGGCATGAGCAGGAATGGCTGCAGATGAACCATTCATTTACCAGAGAAAAAGGCACGCTGCGGGGTATGCATTTTCAATATCCCCCGCACAGTGAGATCAAAATGGTCAGATGCGTGGCCGGTGCGGTGCTGGATGTGATCGTGGATCTCCGGGAGGGCTCTTCCACTTTTCTGCAACACACTGCCGTGGAATTGTCAGCCGCCAACCGCCGGATGATCTATATCCCGGAAGGCTTTGCCCATGGGTTCATGACCCTGGCGGATAATACGGAACTCCTGTATCACCATAGCCGTATCTATACCCCGGGTGCCGAAGGCGGATTGCGGTATGATGATCCACACCTGAACATTCAATGGCCCGGCACACCCGCAGTGCTATCCGCAAGGGATCAGCAACACCCCTATATTGATAACCGATTTAAAGGAATAAATACCGAAAAATGAAATGTCGTTTTTGTAAAACAGCGCTGGATGATGTGTTCATTGACCTCTTCAATTCACCAGCGTCCAATTCTTTTTTGACCAGGGCCCAGCTGAATGAACCGGAGACATATTTTCCGTTGAAAGTATTTACCTGTCCTTCCTGTTTCCTGGTACAGCTGGATGAGTACCAGTCTTCCGCCGAGCATTTCAGCAACGACTATGTTTATTTTTCCTCTTACTCCACCAGCTGGCTGGCACATGCCAAACGGTATACGGAGGCCATGACAGCGCGTTTCGGACTGAACCAGCAATCACAGGTAATGGAAATTGCCTCGAATGACGGATATCTTTTGCAGTATTTCCTGGAGCAGCATATTCCGGTGCTGGGGATCGAGCCGACAAAAAATACTGCCGCCGTAGCTGTCAGCAAGGGCATTGAGACCATGACTGAATTTTTCGGCGTGTCTTTTGCGGAAAAACTGGCGGACACTGGCCGTAAAGCCGATCTCCTCCTTGGAAATAATGTACTGGCCCACGTACCTGATATCAACGATTTTGTCGGGGGCATGAAAATACTGCTGAAGCCGGAAGGGGTGATCACCATGGAGTTTCCCCATCTGTATCAGCTGGTGGCCAATAATCAGTTTGATACCGTGTATCACGAGCATTTCTCCTATCTCTCTTTCTATACCGTACAGCAGGTATTTGCCAAAGCCGGCCTGACCCTTTTTGATGTGGAAGAATTGTCCACACATGGTGGCTCACTCCGGATCTATGGCAAGCATACGGAGAACAGTACTCATGCTCTCAGCCCGCGGGTGGAAGCCATGCTGCAAAAAGAAGCGGCGGCCGGCATGAAAACAATGGCTTATTATCAGTCCTTCCAGCAGGCTGCGGAGAAAATTAAACTGGACCTGCTCGCTTTCCTGGTGGAACAGAAAAAAGCCGGAAAAAAAGTGGCTGCTTACGGGGCTGCCGCCAAGGGCAATACCCTGCTTAATTTTTGCGGCGTAAAAGCCGATCTGATAGAATATGTAGTGGATGCCAATCCGCACAAACAGGATAAGTTTCTGCCGGCCAGTCATATCCCGGTGGTAAACGAACACTACCTGAAAGAGCACAAGCCGGATTACGTGATCATTCTTCCATGGAATCTGAAAGAGGAGATAACTGGACAGCTTTCCTATATTCGGGACTGGGAAAGTAAATTTGTTGTAGCAATACCTTCACTCCAAATCATATAAATATTAACTAATGAACAATTTAGAAAATTCATTCAGGCTAATTGGCAAAAACGAAAAACTTAGAAATAAGTTTATTGAATTTATTAAGGAAGTCGAGTCTGAACTGGAATATTCCGGCAGAGGAAGTGTACGGGATGACGTTACCCGTTTTTTGGCAGATGCACTTTTTGAGAAAGATGATTATCTTATAAAAGAAGTCCAAAGCGGGTTGAAGTATAAATTTTATACGGGTATTGGCTCCAAAATTGCAAGGGAGTTTCTTTTGTCAACACCAACAATACCGGAGTATGCATGGGAACCTCAAACTACTAAGCTATTATTGCATCTGTCAAAAAATGCAAAAAATGTTTTTATCGGTGGAGCCTATTTTGGAGACCAGGCCATACCGATTGCGGAAGTTATAAAAGTGAATAATGGTAGAGTATTTGCATTTGATTTAAATGATAAACAAATTGGTGTTTTGGGGGAAAACTGCAAACTTAATAACTTCAATAATATTGTTCCGGAGTTAAGAGGTCTTTGGAAGGATGATAATACATTTCTGAATATCACGGATACGGATGACTTGGCTTTTGCCGTACCGGCAGATGACAATAATTCATCCAACACAACTACAATTGATTCTTATATAGAAAAAAACAATCTGGAAGGAGTCGACCTGATCATGATTGATGTAGAGGGCTCGGAATATAATATTTTACTTGGTGCGGAGAAACAATTAAGCCGCACAGTAGGGTACCCGAATATTGTATTTGAAGTTCACAGGGCTTACGTTGATTGGTCTGATGGTCTTGGAAATATTCCTATTATTAAGCTGTTACGCAGTCACGGATATCATGTCTTTTCAGTGCGTGATTTTCAGGCGAATTTCGACATGAAGGGCAAACCTGTTGAGATTATTGAGCCGGAAAAGACATATATAGAAGGGGCTCCGCATGGTTTTAATATGATGGCTATTAAGGATCTTTCCTTAATAAAAGATGGTTTATTCTCTATTTGTGAAAATGTAAGTCCCAAGTACATTCCTCATAAAGACCCTTCTTTACATCATCATAAACAAGGATTTTAGTACTAATGATTACCGTTTTAGGCGGCACAGGGTTTGTCGGTTCACATATCATTAAAACGTTAAAAGAACGTGAGATCCCATGTTATGTTCCTTTAAGAGAGGAAGATCTGAGAGGAAAGGAGTTAGGGGATGTGATTTATTGTATTGGATTAACTGCTGATTTTAGAATGAAACCTTTTGAGACGGTGGAAGCGCATGTATGCAAACTGACCAATATTCTTAATCAATGCAATTTTAAGTCACTAACATATCTTTCTTCTACAAGGGTTTATATCCGGTGTACAGGGGACGAAGTTAAGGAAAGTGCACCTATACAGATTGACATAAGTGATCCCGATGAATTGTATACGCTTACAAAACTAACAGGCGAGCGGATATGTTTGTCTTCTGGGAGAAAGATAAAAGTGGTAAGGCTATCTAATGTTATTGGTGACGATAGGTTGTCTGACAATTTTATAACGAATATAATCAAACAGATAAAATCAAGTAGTACTGCTCTCTTTTATACTGGCCCTAATTCTTCGAAGGACTATATTCCGGTTGATATTGCTTCAGAATTATTGATTAGAATCGCAATAAGTAGTGGCCAAGGAATATACAATTTAGCTGCTGGAGTGAATTTGTCAAATCAATTATTGATTGAACATCTAAAAAGAAATTTTAGTTTTGAGTTTTCATTTATTGAAAAAGCAAAAGAAATTATTTTTCCGCGTATAAATGTTGATCGGATTAGTAACGAATTTGGCTATCAACCGTCTTTACATTTAGATAAACTGGCAGAAATAATAAAAAACTACACAAATGATACAAATTGATGAAAAAAACAAAATAATTCGTAATACAGAAACGAATACAGAAGTGGCACTTGGTTCGCCGGAAGGATTTAAGATTATAAGTGATATTTGGCTTAAATCTGGTTGGGAAACCAAGTATGTTTATAGCTTCGCTTGGCTTGGAAGGCCGGTTATTCAACTGCCTGAAGATATGATTCGCATGCAGGAAGTGATATTTAATGTCAAGCCGGATGTAATAATTGAAACAGGTATTGCACACGGTGGATCTTTGATTTTTTATGCATCCCTTTGTAAGGCCATGGGTAAAGGCCGGATCATTGGCGTAGATATCGAAATCCGGCCACATAACAGGAAAGCAATTGAGGAGCATTTCTTATACAAAGACTATATCGAAATGATTGAGGGAAGTTCAGTGGATGCTTCTATTGTAAAACAGGTGTCTGATAAAATAAAACCCGGAGAAACCGTGCTTGTCATACTTGATTCCAACCATACAAAATCGCATGTATTACAGGAATTACAAGCATATTCCCCAATGGTAACTCCTGGTTCATATATTGTAGCAACGGATGGTATAATGGAACTTGTTTGTGGTCTAGACAGAACGGCTCCAAATTGGATAGAAGATAATCCAAAAGCAGCAGCTATTGAGTTTGTAGGTAAAAATCCGGAATATGAGATTGAAGTTCCTGCTTTTCCCTTTAATGAGAGCGCCGTTAATTTTCAGATTACCTATTGGCCGTCTGCATACATTCGGAGAAAATAATTCAATCTTACCTGCAAATTTGCCATGGAATCAGGAAGTACATTGCCCCTTGTAAGTGTTATTATTACCAGTTATAATCGTGCTGGTATGATCATGAAAGCGATTGATTCAGCTTTAATGCAGGATTATCCAAATTTGGAGGTAATAGTTAGTGATAACTGTTCAAGTGATAATACCGTAGAGGTTGTTGCAAAGTATTCTAATGACAGCAGATTCAGGTTTAGCCGAAATGTCGAGAATATCGGCATGATACCTAATTTCAGAAAGGCGACATATGAAGTTTCAAAAGGTGATTACCTGACTTACATTAGCAGTGACGATTATTTGACAGACAAATCTTTTGTTTCGGATGCCATGGGTGTTGTTACAAGAAACCAGAACGTCGAGATAGTTCATGGCCGGATGTCATTTAATAGCACACGAAATAATGTTTTGTGGAATATGCCTGCTGAGCCGTATTTTCTGAAAGAGTTTTGGGATGGGAAGGATGTTTTTTTTAAGAGTATTGAAACCGGGCTTTTGTCATGGGGTGCCTGTTTGCTAAAAAGAAGTGCCATGGAAAGAGTTGGGGGCTTGAAAAAAGAGTACCATAACGCGGATTTGGATGCGAATTATAGGATAATGCTACAATCTAATGTTGGATTTATTAATAAGTTATGTTACATGCAAATTGGACATACTGAGAATAATGGATTTCCGGCAAATGCAGATAAATTGATATTTAGTCTTGAGTGTTTTGAGGATGTGGCGAATTATGCGGTTTCAGTAATGCCGGAAAGGCAAAACGAAATTGAAAATTGGAAAGAGCATTTTATACTTTATACAGTAAATATTGGGATGCATTCTCTAATTGAAAGGGATAAGGTACAATTCAGGTTGTTTAAACAGAAAATCAGGTCCCTGTATCCAGCACTTTATAACCGGCATACTTCAAGTTGGTTATATAGAAAAATGCTAGTCCTACATCCTTTTAAAATGTTAGTGCCCCCTAAAGTCAGAACCAGGGTTAGAAAATTTATTACTGGCTGATTCTTTTAACTTCTGGTAACTTTTTTCTTTTAATGAATTATATAAAGCAACTTGACAGTATTAGGGCTATTGCTGTACTGTTGGTAATTGTTGAGCACTGGATACCCAAAGCAAATCTGGGGCATCGTATTCCGTATGGAGAACTTGGGGTTGATATGTTTTTTGTATTAAGTGGGTTTCTTATTTCAGGAATTCTACTACGGAATAAAAATTCGGTGGAAACATGCCAGAAATCAATGGCTATGGTGTTGAAAAACTTTTATGTCCGGCGCTCCCTTCGGATTTTTCCTATTTATTACCTGGTCATATTAGCCGCCCTTTTTTTTGCTCCCTATACTCAAACCCGGATACAAGCTGCTTTTCCCTGGTATGCGACTTACACGTCAAACTGGTTTATGTTTACTAACGGTTGGGATGGAATTATGTCCCATTTGTGGTCATTGGCGGTGGAAGAACAATTTTACATTATCTGGCCATGGTTATTGCTCTTTGTTCCAAAACGCTGGCTGCCTCATTTGATTTCCAGTTTTATTTTTATCGGAGTCATTGGTAATTATTTTGTATGGAAAATTCCTTTGGGAACAGTATTAACGTTTACTTGTTTTGACTCATTTGGATTAGGAGCTTTATTAGCCTGGTTGTTTCAGTCAGGGAAAGATCAGGTGAAAAAGTTTCATCCCTATTTTTTTATAGCGGCCCTGGTTTCCCTGTTGTTAGTCCTGATTGGTATCTGGCGGCTTAAACATGATATCATCCCCTTGCGAACTTTATGCTCATTTATGGCCCTCTGGCTTTTCTCCTATATTATATGTAATGGGCAGGAGGGTAGACTAAGAGGTCGTTGGATACTGGACAATCAACTCCTGATTTTCCTGGGAAAAATAAGCTATGGTATTTATCTCTACCACAATTTTGTTCCGGTCATCAATCATTATACACTCAGTAAATGGCTCGACCCTCATCTGTCGGCCTTTATGCAATTACATCTTGAAAAATTGCACCTGGCAGAAAACCTGGTTTTATTGGTCTTGCTGTCCTGGTTATCTTTTGAACTAATTGAAAAACGTTTTCTGGGTCTGAAGCAATACTTCGAATATAGTTCTGATCGTCCCGTAGCAACCGTAAAATGATCCGGGATGGCGGGCCTCTTTTCATCTAACCATGGTTTCTGTAATAGTTCCCTCTTATAATTATGGCCATCTGATTGCGGATACCATTGTCTCCATCCGGAAGCAATCTGATCCGGACTGGGAACTGATCATTGTGGATGATGGGTCCACCGATGATACTGAAGCGGTGGTGCGTTCTTTTGCAACAGAAGACCCGCGTATCCGCTTCTATCGTCAGCCCAATGCGGGTCCGAGTGCGGCCCGGAATCTCGGCCTGCGGCAAGCGAAAGGAGAGTTCATCCAGTTCCTTGACGCTGACGACCTGTTACAACCGGAAAAATTCGCGATTCAGCTGGCCGTTTTTGCCGCCCGACCGGGAACGGATGTGGTGTACGGTCCTGTCCGGTATTTTACAAAAGACCCTGCCGACGAATCTGCTTTATTATACACGTATTGGGGCGTGAACAAGGAATGGATGCCGAAGATCAGCGGGCAGGGTGAGGATATATTGGTGCCGGCATTAAAAGGCAGTTTTGCCCATATCAGCTGTTTTCTTTTCC
>CALRQQ020000048.1:0-12388 GCA_943370345.1 Chitinophaga pinensis | reverse complement strand
AAACACGATTTTAGAAGGATCAATTTCTTTTTTGCCGAATACGCGGTCATCCGGAGGAAGGATGATATCAGTAGAGCTGAGCTGCTCCATGACCTTGGGATCACCCCATTTCATGGTCTTCATCTTGGCCCAGTCAACATTCTCATTGCCATCTGACCCTGTCTTTACATATCCCATTTTGCGGGCTACCACAGAGTCACGTACCCAGTATACAAACTGGCGGTATTCGTTGTTGGTGATTTCGGTGGCATCCATCCAGAAGCCACTGATAGATACAGAACGGTTACGTGCACTGAATGCATAAGCAGGATCCTCATCGCTGGGACCCATATGGAATGTACCCTGCGGCACATATACCATACCCGGAGGCTTGGGAAGCACATACTTACCGCCTGGGGCTACTCCATGCACCTGGCCGTCGTTCGGCAGGGCACCGCCTTTGTTTTTCTTACCACCCAGGATTCCACAACTGGATACAAGGGTCATGCACGCGGTTGCATACAGGGCATAATAAAGGTTTCTCATTTTCATACACTTAAAGGGTATTGGGCAAATATAATGTTTAGAACTGTTCTCCGGCACAAGGTTATAATTTATTTTTAGAAATCAAACCGTAAAAATCACGGTAACTTTTCTAACGGCCACGAACCTTATTTTATTGTATTAACTAAAATTTATTTGCTGTTTTTTATCCCTGTTTATCAGGGAGATAAGGCTATCTGCGGAAAATACGGGCGGTTGACAAGTGTTATTACGGCAGAGGTATATGGAAGGTTTCCCCACCTTTTTTTTGCCTTCCAGCAACGGGAGTTCTGCCCCCTCTGACCCGGCTGTAAGCACCACCTTATTGGGCACATAGTTTCTCAGCATATCGGCCCTCAGGCCCTCCGGGTTGTCACCGGTCAGCACGATCTCGTTGGTGCCTTCCACCACTTCCTGTACCCCCATGGCCCAGACCCCAAAAGATACCGGGTACCGGATTATGGCCGTTCCAAGCATCCGGTACATATCCAGACTCCTCTCTTTCCATTCTTTCATATCAAACAAAACAGACATGTGAAGTAAACAGGCAGCCATCACCGAGTTCCCCGAAGGCACAGCTCCGTCATAGACTTCTTTTTTCCGTACGATCACATCCTCCTGCCCTTCCGGGGTATAGTAGAAATAAGGGGTTCCCGGTTCACTGAACCGGTTAATGATCCATTGTCCGAGTTCCCGGGCCTGCAGCAACCAGCTGATTTCTCCGGTAACCTGCTGCAGCTGGAGCATGGCCTGGAGCAGATATGCCAGGTCATCCAGGAAGGCCGGATATCGTGATCGGCCTGCTTTCCAGGTATGATGATAATTTCCGGCCTCATCCCTGAACGTGGAAAGAAGGAACTCCATATTCCGTATGGCCTGCGCCTTATACGCTTCCAGACCGGTAGCTTCATAAGCTTTTGAATAGGCGGTATTCATCAACGCATTCCAGCCCAGCAACACTTTATCATCCAGCAATGGCCAGATCCTGTTTGCCCGGACCTCCATCAGCCGCCTGCGCCCCTTTTCCAGCAGGACAGACAATGCCTCCTCCCCGATGTTCAGCTGGCTGGCTACTTCTCCCAGGGGTTTTCTCACCCAGAGAATATTGGTGTGTTCCCAGTTGCCTGCTTCGGTTATATCGTAATACGCACAGAACGCATCGGCCTCATTCCCCAATAATGACCGGATCTCTTCGTGGCTCCAGGTATAAAACTTCCCTTCCACGCCCTCGCTGTCTGCATCCAGTGCAGAATAAAACCCGCCATCCGGATGCTGCATTTCCCGTTCAATAAAAGCCAGTGTCTCTTCGATCACCTCCCGGTACCTGGGTTTTCCTGTTAGCTGAAAGGCTTCACTTAATACCGATACCAGGAGTGCATTATCGTACAACATTTTTTCAAAATGCGGAGCCAGCCATTCGGCATCGGTGGAATAACGGGCAAACCCGCCACCGGCCTGGTCATAAATACCCCCGTCAATCATTTTATCCAGTGATAGCAGCGCCTGTTCCAATGCAGCCGGCTCACCGGTAAAATAATGATGACGAAGCAGGAACTGGATCGAAAAGGTCTGCGGAAACTTAGGGGCTTTTCCAAAACCACCCCACTGGCGGTCCGCTGATTTCATATACTGAGTAAAACAATCCTTCAGCTTTTCCGCATGAAAAAGCGCATCGGCGTCCTCCGGCATTTTTATACCGAATGCATTGGCATTAAGGAGGTGCCCGGTCAGGTTCTCTGCCTGGGCATCAATTTCATGTCTTCTTTCACGGAACGCCTGGGCCACCCCATGTAAGGTCTCCGTCCATGAAGGGCGGTTGAACGCTTTTTGCGGGGGGAAATAAGTGCCCCCGTAAAAGGGTTTGGCATCCGGTGTTAAAAAAACATTCAGGGGCCAGCCCCCGCTGCCTGTCATGGCCTGCACGGCATCCATGTATATATGGTCCAGGTCCGGACGCTCTTCCCGGTCGATCTTGATATTGACAAAATGGGTGTTCATGATGGCGGCCGTGGCTTCATGTTCAAAACTCTCCCGTTCCATTACATGACACCAGTGACAGGCGGCATAACCAATACTGACCAGAATAGGTTTATTCTCCTGTTTCGCTTTTTCCAGGGCTTCAGGTCCCCAGGGATACCAATCCACCGGGTTATGGGCATGCTGTAATAAGTAGGGACTTGTTTCTTTTGCTAATCGGTTACCGGTAGATTTCATTAGTCAAGTATAACGAACTTAGCGGAGAAAAGTTAGCCAGGAAGGAAAACCCGCTTCACGGTTATTCTATTGCCCGCAAAGATTTTAAGACTTTTCGAAAGTGGAAGTGTCTTCAATAATCGTAAAGTCTTATTAGGCTTAGCGGGAAAAATTTGGATTCATTCGTGGCCACCCCATTTTGCCGCGGCAAAAAAAAACTGCACTTTTCAAGTACAGCCTTTTATAAAATTATTCATTGCTTATTTTTTCTTCTTCAGCGAAGCCAGAAACTGATCCAGCGCCGCCACCATACTGGGGGTCTGGGGCTGCGGGGCCTTGATCTCAAGTTTCAATCCTTTCTCCTCTATGGCCCGGAAGGTATTAGTACCAAAAGCACCTAATACGGTACCATTCTGTTTGAATTTGGGAAGATTATCAAAGAGGCTTTTTACCCCGCTGGGTGTAAAGAAACAGATCACATCATAGTCTGTTTTGGTCAGCACGTCTTTCACATCACTGCTCACGCTGCGGTACATGAAGGCCATGGTGAATTCACAGTTATTCGCTTTCAGCCAGTTCACGATCTCATTGTCCTGCTGGTTCTCCGAGCATACATACATGAACTTCTCATTGGCCTTGTGCTTATTGATCACATCAAACATGCTTTTATTGGTACCATCGGCCCCATAAAACACTTTGCGTTTGCGGTAAAGAATAAACTTCTGAAGATACAGGGCCACAGCTTCAGTGATACAGAAATACTTGGTATCCTGAGATACGCTCACTTTCATTTCTTCGCACATGCGGAAGAAATGATCAATGGCATTGCGGCTGGTGAAAATAATACCGGTGTAGTTGGCAATCTCGATCTTCTGTTTGCGAAAATCGCGTGCAGGGATACCTTCCAGTTTGATGAAAGGATGAAAATCCAGTTTGACACTGTACTTCCGCTCCAATTCAAAGTACGGCGATTTCTCGCTTTCAGGCCTCGGCTGGGTAATCAGGATTCTCTGTATGGCTTGGGCCTTTTCACTGGCCTTTTTAACCCCATTTGTACTCATGTTCGGATCGGCTAAAGTTGGCTGCAAAGTTAAGTGTTTTCACCGAAAAAGACCAACAAGGCCTTGTAAACCAATAATAGGGGGGCTATTTCAAAGGCCAGGAAGTATAAAAAGAAATGAAAAGGACTGACTTTGACCTGATTACGGACGACCATATAGGTAAGGAACAGGCGATAAACCAGCAATCCTCCGATGAGACACCAGGATAGGGTCATCCCCACGCTGTACACCGACCCGGTTGAAAATGCCAGCAACAACAGGAAGGGCAACAACAGGATCCCGATCATTTTATTGATGATAAATACAATGAAAATATAGGAGTTGGCGGCAGCCTTAAGACTGAAGATCCACCCTGAAATTTTCAGGCCAATGAATTTGACAAAATACGCAGCAGCCAAACCACCCACACAATACAGGAAAAGGGTCCAGAACTCCCCGGCAGGGTTGAGTCCGAAATGCCCGAGCAGAAATGTACAATAGAACCCGGCACTGACCGTAAAGAACCCATTCAGTAAAATAGAGGGAACAGGGGTCTGCATCAGTTGCTCACTGATCTGCCGTTCCTTCAGCGTGGTGCGGAAAAAGAGCCGGAACAGGTCATTAAAGTATTTGGGGAAGGCCCGCCGGAGCAGGGCAAACAACATGATCAGCAAAACCAGACTGTAAAAAAGCAGGTCCTTGTCTTTTACCACCCGCTCCTCTCCTTTTGCCAGCAATTCCGTCCGCCGGGCTCCGGTTACCGGTTTAAATGCGAAATGGTAAAGTGGATGATGTGACAAGATCAGCCACTGAAGTCCTGGACCAGGCAGCATTTCTGAAACCGGGATCGACCAGTTGCTGCCAGTCTGGAGCAATGGACGTTTGACAACTTCATCAGGTATCTGCACAGGGGCCGCCGTGTCTTTTACCAGCTGACTATCGGTCACCCGGACCGTATCAGCCGGAACACCAGTACTGTCTGCCGGCTGCGCCTGACCATTCCCAGCCAGGCAAAACACGAAAAACAGTAAACAGATCAGTTGCTTCAAGAAAAAAAATTGTGTTGCAAAAATAGCAGGGCTGTTCGATATATAAGAAGTGTTTATGAGATATTGCTGAAAAGAAAGACGCAGAAGCGAGAAGCAAGAAGCGAAAAGCGAGAAGGAAACAGCCACTTCTGTGAGGCCGGGTTTACTTCTGGTGTCCTTAGGTGTTGTTTCGTAGCTGAAATAAAACCAGGAAATTATAGCCGCATTGGGGTTATTCCATTGCCCGCAAAGATTTTAAGACGCTTCGAAAGAGGAAGCGTTTTCAATAATCATAAAGTCTTTATTGACTTCGCGGGATAAAATTTGTGTGCTTTCGTGTCAATTCGTGGCCAAAATCCAGCCGAAGGCTGCATTACCTGCCTTAGAAATAATTCACAAAGCCAAAGTGGATCTTCGACTGGCGCAGATTGAGTTCCGCATCACTGCGCTTACCCACGGCCCAGGCCAGGTTAAAAATACCCGCCTTCGTTTCAAAAGCCAGTCCAAGTCCCGTTCCGAAATACGTATACGACTGACCGGCATTGATCGCCTTATTGCTGCCCCATCCGCCATCGGCCAGCACATAGAAATAGGAATTCTGTCCGACCAGGTAGCGGTACTCTGCCGTGGCGATGGCAAACTGTGACAGGTACTGACTCTCTTCATCAAACCCTCTCAACAGGCGATACCCGCCCAATTGAAACAATTCATTCCGGAAGATCGATCCGCTCTCAAACAGACCGGCATTGAGGGCCGTTTTTACCGTACTGCGCTTATTCCCCAACGGGAAATATTTAGCCGCAGTCAGCCGCAACCTGAACTGATAGGTTTTCAGTTTCACGGTATCATATAACGACCCGAAGTCAAATAACGGATCTGCCGGGTCCTTGTATTCCAGCACACTGGTATTTTTTTTCAGCTGTTTGGTACCAACGGAACCAATGATCCTGAGTTCATTCCCTTTCCGGGGATTCATCCGGTAATCCGTATTGTTGAGTTCATAATCGATCCCCACATTGAAGGAACTCACATCCCCCAGGTCCGGCAGCCGCCGGTTATTGACCACATAAGCAGAATCAATCCCTCCT
Source organism: Chitinophaga pinensis (assembly GCA_943370345.1). Classification (GTDB taxonomy): domain Bacteria; phylum Bacteroidota; class Bacteroidia; order Chitinophagales; family Chitinophagaceae; genus JJ008. The sequence goes on along the minus strand of CALRQQ020000048.1, from coordinate 6,517 downwards.
TCACTGACGATCGTCTGAAAACGCTGGATGAATAATTTTCCGGACTGATTTTTACTCAGCATGTACTGGGCACCCAGCTGGAGATTCACATTGACAAAACTGCTGTCCTTCCGGAACATGTCGAAGGCAAAATCAAGCCCCACTGCTGATTGAAATAAATAGGGATGCTGATAAAGAATATTCAACCTCGGCGATTTCACCTGCAGTTGTTGCCAGTTGAGCCCGATGGTCTCACCGGCTCCCAGCGAATTCCGCAACAGGATATTGGCCTCACCCGTCAGCAGGAGTTTTTTGGAGGACAACTGATCATTATTCGGCAGGAACCCGATCAGGGCATTGACCTGACTGCTCTTCTTTTGTTTGAGGTACAGGTTTACCACCGAGCCCGTATTCAGTAAGGTGATATCAAAAGGTTTTTCTTCTTCCACATAGTTCAGTTCCCGCACTTTCTGGTTGATCCGCATCAGTTTCGCCCTTTCATACCGGCTTCCATTGGGAATATCCAGGTAACGCTGCAGGAAGCTGGCGGTTATTTTCGCATTGCCATAAACACGGATACTATCGATCTTATATAAAAGCCCCTTATCTACTTTCAGCATGGCACTTACCTTATCCCCTTCCAGCTGAAAACTGTCGAGGCTGATCCGGGCAAAGGGATACCCATTGTTCTCCAGGTAATCCATGCATTTTTCCTGCCAGTTGCGTACCTGGCCAAAGTCCATCGGCTTATCCTGAAAATTCCGGTCGCGCCAGCCGATTGCATCCAGTAATACCGGATCCACCTGCCGGGTATCCAGCCGGGCCCATTGGTAGCGTTGGCCAAGATAGAGAACGATCGAAGCAAACGTGGAATCAAAACGGATACTGTCAACCGAAGCAGTGACAAACCCCCTGGCCTGTAAACGGGCCGGGAGCTGAGCCAGATAACCGGAACATTCGATCCGGGAAGAAAAATTCTGTTGTACCAGTGAAGTATCCCCTATCCGGGCGGAAAGGGTATCAGCATACCGGACCTGCAACAGGTATTTCTCCTGCCCATGGGTACAAATAGCTGCCAGCAAGGCCAGCAGTACCGATATTTGCAGTCTGTATTTTCTCATGCGGCTTTTCAGCGGATTTCCAGTTGATGGGTCAGCTAAATTATTCAATTAAAAATTAACCCGTGGCAGGCATTTACATCCATATTCCCTTTTGTAAAAGTGCTTGTCATTACTGCAACTTTCATTTCAGTACCTCCCTGCGGTATAAGAACGAATTCCTGGCGGCTTTATTGAAGGAGATCCGCCTGCAGCATTCATTTCCCGGCATGGATCCTGTGAGCAGCCTGTATTTTGGTGGTGGCACCCCCAGCCTGCTGGAATACGGGGAGACCACACAGCTGATCGAAACCATACGAGGTACCTTTAACCTGCTGCCCGATGCCGAGATCACCCTCGAAGCAAATCCGGATGACCTGACAGCAGAAAAGCTACAGGGCTGGAAAGCAGCCGGGGTCAACCGGCTCAGTATCGGGGTGCAGAGTTTCTTTGAGGACGATCTCCGGTGGATGAACCGGGCACATACTGCTGAACAGGCAACAGAAGGAATGGCCCTCGCACTCCGCTTTTTTGAAAATATCACGATCGACCTGATCTATGGCACACCCGGACTCACGGATGAAAAGTGGCAGCAGAATGTATCCAACGCCATTGCCCTCGGCATACCGCATTTATCCTGTTATGCACTGACAGTGGAACCTAAAACTCCACTGGACAAACTGATCCGTAAAGAACAATATGAAAATGTAAACCCGGATCAGCAATCTGCCCAATTCCTGTTACTCATGCAATGGCTTGAAGAAGCCGGGTATGAGCATTATGAGATCTCTAATTTTGCCCGGCCCGGCTGGCGCAGCCGGCATAATTCTTCTTATTGGCAAAATCAACCTTATCTCGGGTTGGGACCCTCCGCCCATTCTTTCTCCGGCCAGGAACGGCAATGGAATATCGCCAACAACCAAACATATATCACCGCCCTCCGGGAAGACAGGATCCCGTTTGAAAAAGAAATCCTGACGCCCGTGCAACAAGTGAATGAGTATATCATGACCGCCCTCCGTACGATGGAAGGCCTGGACCTGAATCGGGTATCAGCAGTGCAAAGAAGTCAGCTTGAAAAAAGTGCAGCAAAATTTATTACCGGTGGCATGCTGGTGCAGAAAGAAGACTGCCTGTTGCTGACGAAAGAAGGAAAGTTATTGGCCGACGGAATTGCGGCGGACCTGTTCTTCTAAGTTTTATTGATCCAGCGTATCAGTATATTCAGGAAACAACCCAGTGCCACCAGTGAAGTCAGGATAAACCTGAACCAGCGTATCGGGTACTGCTTTACGGTACCGGCATTCCGGTTTTCCTTCCATTTCGTAAAGTCAAGAAAGTTCATCACCAGCAATACCAGTGAGGCAATAAAGAAGAGGGCCTGGAAGAATGCGATCATGACAGGGGGATTCCCGTTAAAGATAAGCAACCATATTCAGTTGGCAGCCCGTTACCAGGAGAGGCCGGGATCAGACCAGGACTTCCTCTATGCGTTTAAAGCCCTCTGCGGCTTTTACATCCTCCCAGAGAATTTTATAGATCGTTTCAGCAATGGGAATCGGGGCCTCCAGCGATTGATTGATCAGGTGGATACAACGGGCGGCATTATACCCTTCAGCCACCATGTTCATTTCCAGCTCGGCTGATTTTACCGAATAGCCACGACCGATCATATTCCCAAAGCGCCGGTTACGGCTGTGCAGCGAGTAACAGGTGACCAGCAGATCGCCGAGGTAGACCGATGCGGCATAATTGGGTGTTTTGCGGTGCGTGAGCGGATCTTCTCCATCGTGTTCTCCCACCGTGATATGCTCCGCACCGAACTGGCGGAGAAAGGCGGCCATTTCATCAGCCGCATTGGCAATATAGACACTCAGAAAATTATCGCCATAGTCGAGCCCATGGGCAATACCCGCACCTAACGCATAGATATTTTTCAGGACCGCTGCATATTGTACACCTAGTATATCATGATTAACGATCGTATTGATATAATCCGTTGAAAAATGAGCGGCAATAGCAGCCGCAGTGGTGGTATCAATCCCTGAAAAAGTAAGATAAGAGAGTTTTTCTTCCGCCACTTCTTCCGCGTGACAGGGGCCGAGTACCGCAAAATAATCTTCCAGTCCCAGTCCGAATTCCTGCTGTAAATAATAATTGAGCAGGATATTTTTTTCCGGCAGCAATCCTTTGATCGCGGAAATGACCTTCTTTCCCTTCCAGTCATCGGCGGTCAGTCCGGCGAGGCTCGAAGCTGCATACGCCGAAGGAATGGCAATGACCAGCACATCCGAGTTGCGCACCACTTCCCGTACATCGGTAGACAGCTGCAACAATCCGGTATCAAACCGGGCGGAGTTGAGGTAATGAGGGTTGTGACTTTTCTTCAGAAAGAAGTCGATCGTAGCTGCATTGCGCACCCACCAGCTGACCGGCTGTTTATTATCTGTAATAATCTTGGCCAGGGCCGTGGCCCAACTGCCGCTACCGATTACTCCAAACCGCATACAATATGATTTTGGGTGGTTCTGAACACGGGCTAAAGGTAAGACAGAACCCTGTTATGACCTGCATTAAAGGCCGATCCCCGTTATTGTCCTGGCTGGTACAACTGACGGGGATCGGCCTTATGTATTTTTTGCGCTGTTGATCCGGACGGAATTATTTCTTATCAAACAATTTATCCTTCGGCACCACGGTTACTTTAGCGCCATCCTTAAGATCTTTGCTCACAGCGGCATACGGTGCAGTCACCAGTTCCTCCCCTTCTTTTAATCCGCTTACGATCTCGATATAATTAATATCCTGCACGCCTGTTTTTACCACTTTCTTCTTTACCGTGCCATCCGGCATCAGTACAAAAGCCACTTCTTCCAGCTCGTCGCCTTCCACCACCATACCATTCTGGTTCTGGGCTTCGTTCTCATCCTTATTGTTTTCTTTCTCTTTTTTCTTATCGGCCATGCTCTGGTCACTGCCAGTTACCCGGGCACTCACTGCGGCAATGGGCACTGCCAGTACATTTTCCACCCGGCGTGTCTTGATATCCGCACTGGCATTCATCCCCGGACGGAATGGGAATGTGCGGCTGCTCAGGTCCTTGTACGATTCTTTATCGAGCCTTATCCTCACTTCATAGTTGGTCACATCATTGGAAGACGTCAGCGAACCGGTTTTGGTGCTGCTGGCGATCTTGGTGACCACTCCTTTGAATTTACGGTTATTATAGGCATCCACTTCCACATCGGCCGAATCACCGATACTGATCTTTACGATATCATTTTCGCCCACATCCACCCGTACTTCCAATACAGACATATCGGCCACGGTCATCATTTCCGTACCCACATTGAAACTGTTACCGGCCACGCGTTCCCCTTTTTTGATCTTCAATGATGAGATCACCCCATCCATAGGGGCTACCAGGGAGGTACGACCAAGGTCTTTATTGGCCTTACTCAATCCCACCTGGGTACTTTGCACCCCGGCTTTCAGGCTTTTAATATTTTGCTGGGCCGCATTGTAATTGGCCTGCGCTGATCGTAATGTGGTTTCAAACTGCTCCAGTTCTGACTTGGAGATCACTTTATCATCAAAGAGTTTCTTATTCCGGTTATAGCTTTGCTGAGCCAGTTCCAGGTTGGCACGAAGTGCTTCCGAAGCCGCCTGACTGTTGTCGACTGTTGCAGCTGACTGATTGACCCTCGAAGCCGCTTCATCCCGTTGCAGGGCATAGATGTCGGCATAGATCCGGGCCAGCAACTGTCCCTTCTTCACACTGTCCCCTTCTTCCACATTGAGTTCGGTGATCTCCCCGGAAATATCGGGACTGATCTTGACTTCCACTTCGGGATAGACCTTTCCACTGGCATTTACGGTTTCTACAATGGTTCTTTTAACGGCCTTTTCGGTGGCCACTTTAACCGCCTTATCCCCACTGTTCGCCATTTTTATTCCCACAAACACCAGGGCCAGTATGCCGAGTATGATCAGGGTCCATTTCAGTTTCTTATTCATCATCCAGATTTTAAAGTTTTAATCCCTGTCCTTTATAAAACTCAAGGAGTTTCATTTTAAAGACATAATCGTATTGGGAATAGAGTGCTTGTATTTTTGCCCGTTGCAGATTGGTCTGGCTGGTCACCATATCATAGGCCGACAACAGATTGAGTTCGTAGCGCTTGCTGGCAAATGAATAGGCTTTCTCCGCCGTCTGCATGGCTTTCACATCCGCATTATATTTCTGCAGGGCCGCAGTCGCATCATTATACGCTTTATAAATATCCTGCTTGAGCTGCAGGTCGCCTTGTTCCTTTTGCAGTTCCTGTAACTGAAGACTGACCTTGGAACGGTCCCAGGCTGTATGCGCCGCTTTCCCATTGAAGATCGGCACACTCACTCCTACGCCGATACTCTGACCGAAATTCGTATTGAACTGTTTGGGAATACTGCCGGGTTTGAAATACCGGACCACGGTGGATCCGTCAATATAATCGGGCACTTCCACCGGATAATAGGTACCGCCTCCTGCATCCACCCGGGCGCCGGTAGGGGTGTACCCGTTTAACACCTGGTTATAAATGGGGCGGCGGAAATAAATAGCACTGGTGGAAAGATTGCCAAAGGCACTGATACTCGGATATAAACCGGCTTTTGCCACATTCACATTTTTCGTTGCAGCCCGGATCCGGAGTTCATTGATCTTCTGCTGAGGCATGAATTTTATCGCGGACGCATATACGGCTTCCGGCATTAACTCAGCGATCGGATCTACCGGGATCAGATTGACCGGTGGAGTGGCTATATCAAAAGGCTGACCGGCATCAAGGTTGAGCAATGATTTCATCTGGAGTAAAAACTGAACAGCATTCGCCCGGGCGGTGATAAGTGAAGAACTGTCACGGGCCAGCTGGGCTTCCAGTTCGGCCGCATTGAGTTCCGGCAACGAACCTGCATCCACCCGCTTGCGGGTATTCTCCAGCTGTGACCGGGATAATTCCACCTGAGCAGCGGCAATATTAGCCTGTTCACGGGCCAGCAGGATCTGCAGATAGGCCACGGCCACACTCAGGGATATATCATTCCTGATCTTCTCGGTTTGTTGTTTATCCGCTTCCCAGTTGAGGCGGTTGGACTCAATCGTGTTCTTCCGGGAAAACCAGTTGAAAACGGTGACTCCGCTCTGTAACTGCATCCCGATATTGAGAAAGTTATTGTCTTCCAGCACACCGGTTGTGGGGTTTTCAGAACGGCCAAGGCGATAGCCCACACTGCCACTGTAGTTGAAACTGGGTAGTTGTGCCGATCTGCTCTGATCGTAGGTCAGGGCGGAAAAACGGGATTGCAGATCGGTCTGCCTGACTGAAATATTGTTTTTTACTGCATGGTCCACGCATTGACGCAGGTCCCATTTATCCTGGCCTTTCACTGTTGAAAAAAAC
>CALRQQ020000047.1:0-12771 GCA_943370345.1 Chitinophaga pinensis | reverse complement strand
CCCCTATACTGTTAACGCAGAGGAAGTACTGGAGATGTGGCAGGCTCAGGTGGTTATTGCAAGGGCCAATACTCAGAACCGTTGGGATATGAATCAACTGGCCAATGTGGTTTCCGATCTGCAACAACAGGTCAGCTCCCTTAAAAAGCGTATTAACTAAATATCATACAGCCACTTAGTAAGTTTACATTCATTCCCGGGGCAGCCTTTATACCTGCACTTTTGTCTATATATTTGTAGAAGGCAACCCAGCGGATGAGGCTACAATCAATTTTGTATATATTTCTTTTACTCCTTTGTTTTCAATCAGTTGCACAGGTTAAGACAACAGAGGCCGTAAAAACTAATCAGGCACCCCGGATCGACGGCGTGTTGAATGATCCTGTATGGGCAGCGGCCTCGGTTTTATCTGATTTCATTCAGTATTCACCTTCGCCCGGCAGTCAAAGCACTTCAAAAACCGAAGTAAGGATCCTTTACGATAATTCAGCCATTTATGTTGGCGCCCATCTTTATGATGACCCCAGACTGATCAGAAAACAGTTTACCGCACGCGATGCTGAACAAATGCGGGATGTGGATTATTTCTCCGTTTTTTTTGACACCTATCATGATAAACAAAACGGGTTTCAATTTCTCGTAACATCGGCCAATGTACAAAGCGATGCCCGTGTTTCACCATCTTATTCCGGCGATTTTGGGAGCTATGGCGATAAGACATGGGATGCAGTCTGGGAAAGTAAAGTCAGTATTCAGGAAACCGGATGGGTGGTTGAGATGCGGATCCCTTATATTTCCCTCCGGTTCTCAAAAAAAGAAGTGCAGGATTGGGGACTTCAACTGCTACGCTTTACGCGACGTAATAATGAGTCGGATTTCTGGAGCCCGATAAGCCCTCAGGTAAATGGCTTTGCAAATCAGTTTGGTCAGTTAGCCGGTCTGCAGCGTATCGAACCTCCGCTGCGCTTAAGTTTTTCTCCCTATGTTACAACCGGCTACCGCTCAGCACCGGTTGGCAATACCTATCTCAACGAATGGTTACGGAATGGTGGTATGGACCTCAAGTATGGCCTGAATGAAAGCTTCACCCTCGATGCCACACTGGTGCCCGACTTTGGACAGGTGATCTCTGACAATGTGGTGAATAACCTGACCCCTTATGAAGTACAGTTTCAGGAGAACCGGCAGTTTTTTACAGAAGGGACCGAGATCTTCAATAAAGCCAAGCTCTTCTATTCTAGAAGGGTGGGTGCACTCCCGGGTGGTTATTACTCCGTAGTGGGTATGGCAGCGGCCGATCCGGATCTTGAGATCGTTAAAAATCCTACCACCACCCAATTATATAATGCAGTAAAGTTTTCCGGACGTACCCGGCGCAAACTGGGTATCGGGATCTTCAATGCAGTGACGGCTCCCATGCGGGCTGTGCTGCGTGATAAAGTCAGCGGGCAGGAAACCACTGTCGAAACGGAGCCACTGGCCAATTACAATATTCTGGTGCTCGATCAGGCATTCCAAGGCCGATCCTCGCTTACGTTCACCAACACCAATGTCATGCGCAACGGAGCGGCCCGCGATGCGAATGTATCTGCGTTTGACTTTGCATTATATGACCGCCGCAATCTTTTCGCACTACAGGGTACGGCCCGTTACAGTAAGATCTGGTCGGCTACCGGATATGATGGATACAATACGACCCTCAAATACGGAAAGGTCAGTGGCAACTGGCAATATTACCTGTTGGGCAATGTGGAATCAAAGAACTATGATCCGAATGACCTTGGCATCCTTCAGGCAGCAAACGAGATCAGTTACAGGGGTAGCCTTTCTTACCGAAAATATAAACCCACCCGCGCCCTGCTGGATTACAGCTACTCCTTGTTGCCCCGTTTGCAGTATCTCTATAAACCCTATGCCTATAACCGCTTTGATGTGCAGGCCAGGGGCTTTTGGTTATTCAGGAATTTCTGGGACCTGAGTATTGTGACAGGTGTGGTACCCGGGTGGGAGAATAATTATTTTGAACTACGCACCGATGGCCGGCCTCTTCGCTATCCGTCCAATTATTCCCTCGAAGCATCCGGCAGTACGGATAGCCGTAAAAAAGCGTTTGTCAATTTCGGCCTGATCTATGCAGTGGCCCCGGTATTCAATAACACCTATAAAGGCGTATCGCTCGGACTCCGGTATCGGTTTGGTGATCGCTTTTCACTCGACCTGCAGACCAGTTCTCACCTCGAAGACAACCAGCTGGGGTATGCTTTTATGCGTGAAACCAATGGAGAACCCATTGTTGCTTTCCGCAAGAACCGTGACGTTACTTCCGTATTATCTGGGATATATAATTTTGCCTACCGGCTCAATCTTACAGTGAGGGCCCGTCATTACTGGAATAAAGTCAATTATGAAAGTTTTCATAATGTTGACAGTAAGGGCGACCTGATCTCGCGTGCCTTTATTACTAATCAGGATGATAATGTGAATGTATTTAATGTGGATGCATTTCTGACCTGGGATTTCCGGCTCGGCAGCCGCTTGATCCTGGGCTATAAGAACTGGTTAGGCAGTGAAGAAAATATTCAGCTTACCACTGGTCAGAATACTTACCTCCGCAACCTCGGTAAAACCTTTGATCTCCGCCATGGAAATGAAGTGACGATCCGCTTCATCTACTTACTCGACTACAATCAGCTACGTCGTAAATCCTAAGACAGTAACATAATACCGTCTTCCACCAGTGCATATACCTGTTCACCATCCCGGGGATCCACTTTGAATCCGCCTGTAAAGCGACTGAATGCCGGTAATACGGCATAGTCTTTCGTGAAATAGTAACAGGGAAACTTCAGGGTTTGTTTTCCTTTTCCTCTGAGTGTTATCGCCGGATGAAGGTGGCCGGTGAACCGGTAAAGGTCCAGTTCATCCGGGGTCAGTTCTTTTTCCGCTTTTTTATCATGGAGGAACAGGAAAGGGCCGGCCGCCAGTTTCCATTCATGAAGAGTGATACCCGCGGATGAATACCAGTTGTCGGCCAGTATATCATGATTTCCTTTGACGAGGTCGATCTGCAGGAGGGAAAAATCCTTACGCCATTTGAGAAACAGGTCCAGCTCCTTATTGGCAGTACTATGCGTGAAGTCTCCGGCAATGATGAGACGGTCTGCTTTATACATATAAAGTTGTGCCATCAGCCGCTGGAGATCTGCTTTGTAAAGGCTCTGGGGAATACCGATCCCTTCTTTCCGGAAATGCCCCGATTTGCCAAGATGAAGATCCGCAACGATCAGCGTGTTCTCTTCTTCCCACAGGATACATCTTTCAGGGGAGAGCCAGAGTGTTTGCTCACGGAGTATATGGGGGACCGGGTTTTTCATTGACAGAGATCAAAACTATAAAACAATTCTTTCTTATTTCAGTTGCTGTTGCATTTTTTTGACCCGGTCTTCCAGCTTCTCAGAGGACAGGTCTTCCCGCATACTATCTACCTTGATCGGAAAACAGAAAGGGGTGAGTTGACCCGGGAACGTGATCACTATTTTTGAATCCTGTATCCGTTGCAACATATCCCGTAAACGGGCTTCTTCCATTTGCTGATCCAATACCTCCTGGTATGCCTGCCGGAGCAGCAGGTTGTCCGCATCATATTCACTGAATACATTGAATAAAAGGGAAGCGGAGGATTGCAGGTGACGGGCTTTCTTTTTTTCACCGGGCATGCCCTGAAAGATCAGTCCGCCGATAACGGCAATATCCCTGAACTTTCGCCGGGCCATCTCGGTATTATTTACACTCCGTTGTATATCGGCCAGTAATCCGTCCGTACTGAAGAGCTCATACACATTCGTGTCATCCACCGGTATGGGCTGATCACTCAGCAATTCAAATCCATAGTCATTCATGGCAAAGGAGAAGGTGATGGGCCGGATCCGGCTGATCCGCCAGGCAAGGATGGCTGCCATGGCCTCGTGCACCAGCCGGCCTTCGAATGGATAGACAAAGAGATGGTAGCCGTCCTTTGTCTCAATATGTTCGATCAGTAATTCATTTTCACCGGGTACATGGGAAAGGGAAGACTGTAATTCAAACAAGGGGTGAAGGGCTTTTAATTCTTCCGTTTGGCCGGAGCTGCCATGCCGGTAGCGGTTCAGTGCTGCACGTAGTTTCTTTCCCAGGTTCGCACTCAGCGGCATACGGCCGCCATTCCAGCTGGGAATTATGGATTTTTTCTGTGTGGATTTCCGGACAAGTACGGTCATGTCCTTGATCATGACAAATTCCAGGTTGCGGCCGGCCAGGGTAAATACATCACCTGGACTTAGCCGGGAAATAAAATATTCTTCGATCACCCCCACATAGCCACCTGTGATGAATTTTACTTTCAACATGGCATCACTTACGATGGTGCCGATATGCATCCGGTGACGCATGGCCAGTTTCCGGCTCTTCATCCGGTATACCCCTTCTTCCACTTCCACTTTTTTAAAATCGTCATATTGCTGCATGGCATTCCCGCCCTGTGTGATAAAATGAAGCAGCTGGCCCCATTCATCAGCAGACAGGTCTCTGTAACAAAACGTAGACCTTATCTCCTTGTATAATTCAGGGCCGGTAAACCCTTCCGAGATCGCCAGCGTATTCATGTATTGCAGTAAAACATCATAGCAATTGGTATAGGGGATACGGCTTTCGATCATTTTTTCCGCAATGGCCGATTTAAGGGCCGCCGCTTCCGTCAGTTCAAGTGAATGGGTCGGCAGGAAATAGATATGGCTCACGGCATCCGGCTGGTGACCGCTGCGTCCGGCCCGTTGAAGAAAACGGGCCACCCCCTTGGGAGAGCCCACCTGGATCACTGTTTCCACCGGGCGGAAATCCACCCCAAGGTCAAGACTGGCTGTACATACCACGGCTTTCAGTTTGCCGGTATGTAGATTATCTTCAATCCAGTTCCGTAATTCCGGATCAATACTTCCATGGTGAAGAGCGATCGTTCCAGCCAGTTCCGGACAAATATCCAGCAGGGTCTGGTACCAGGTCTCACTCATACCACGGGTGTTGATGAATACCAGGCTGGTCCGGCTTTCCATAATGATCGGGATCAGTTTATGGGCCAGTTTTATACCCAGGTGACCGGCCCAGGGATACTTTTCTATTTCATCGGGATAAATGGAGCTTACCCGGATCTCTTTATGGAGTGCTGCTGTAACGGTTATACATGGTTGTTGCAGCGGTGACAGCAAAACTTCTCCCGCTTCTTCGAGGTTGCCGATGGTGGCCGATATGCCCCATACCATGGGCTGCTCCTGTGGCGATTTGCGGAGGTGTACAAGCCTTGAAATGGCCAGTTCTACCTGTACGCCCCGTTTGCTGCCTAATAATTCATGCCATTCATCCACCGCGATCACCGCCAGTGTCTGGAAAAAGGACGGATACCCTTTCTGTGCGAGTAACAAATGCAGACTTTCCGGGGTAATGATCAGGATCTCCGGGGCCTGTTTTTTCTGACGGGCCCTTTCCGCTACAGAAGTATCCCCGTTGCGGATACCCACTTTCCAGGGAAGCCGTAGCTCGGTGAGTACTTCCTCCATGGCCCGTCCGATATCTTTGGCCAGCGCACGGAGCGGGGTGATCCAGAGTAGTTGTAATCCTGCATTTTTCCGGGTTGAATAATTTTCAGGAAACTGATTGATATACCGGATCAGTGTACCCAGGAATACGGAATAGGTTTTTCCACAACCGGTAGGGGCATTCACCAAACCACTTTGGTTTTGGGAAATATGTTCCCAGGTTTCTTCCTGGAATAAAAATGGCCTGAACCCTTTTCCTTCAAGCCATTGATGTATGATCTTATATCCGGGAGTGGTGTACACGGTTCGGTCCCTGTTTTTCAGTGCAAGCGTTTAATTCACCGATTTTATGATCCCGTCCTGCCATTTCAGAAAATAGAGCTTTTTATTTTCAAAATAGTCAAGGGTCATCGTTTGCTTATTGATTACCGGCTGTATATCTGTTTCCTGGAATACATTGTATTCTTTCCGTGAAATATTGGAAGCAAAGTCTCCTTTGTACGGCAGTAAAAGTTTGGTAAAACGCCAGACTGTTTCATAGCCCCTCATCACCATGTCACTGGGGCGTGCAAACATCCGGGTGTTGAACACCGTAGTGATACTCTGACTTACTTTGTCTGTACGGGTGTTGTAAAACGGGGTACTGTATACAATTTCAAGTCCCCGGTATTCCGGTCTTGTAAAATCCCTGATCGCATCCCAGGTAGGCATGCCCATGACCGTAGCTTTATAGCTCTGCCTGGTAAGGGTGGCCAGTTGTAAAGCCAGCCGTTTGCCGAAATTCTCATCCAGGCTACCGGCAATGCACAGGGTATTTTGCAGGGTATCGAGGTAAGGGCTGAGTTGATTGACCTGGAAACTGTCGGTCAGGTCGATGTATTTTAATTTGAGCGGAACGCCCATTGTATTTTTGGCAAACTCATCAAAATAAGATTTGATGCGGTCTTCGAGTACGCCTTTTTTACGGAATACAACCAGGCGGTCCAGGGAGTAGAATTTTTGGATATGTCTGTAAATGCCTTCGCATTGGGTTTTCAGTGTGGAATTCAACATCACATAAAAAGGGTTGCCTGTCACACCGCCATCATTGGGCAGGTTCGCATTGATCACCGGCACATTTTTTTGTAAACCCGCATCCGCAAACAACTTCACTTCCGCCGCAGAACAATAAGCGATCACCAGGTTCACGTCTTTCATGCTGTTGCCTGTGAGTTGTTGCTGCAGGGTTTGTTTGGCCGAACGGGTATCAAAAATCTGTACATCCAGACTGACCTTTTCCTTATTCAGGGAGTCAAGGGCCAGTTGGGCGCCTTCGTAAAATTCAAGTCCCGGATTGATGAACTTTGGGAATGTATTTTTTGCATAGCGGTATTCAGACTGGTTGTCAAATGCCGAGTCCAGGTACAATGGTGCAAAAATGGCGATCTTGAATTTTGGGGCCTGTTCCTGTGCTCCGGTGGTTTTAGTCAGACAGAACAGGGCGATCAGCACCCAGGGTTGAATCCTCATAGTATTGTATTCTTTTTATAGCTGGTTATTCCCATTCTATCGTAGCGGGAGGCTTGCTGCTGATATCATAGACCACCCGGTTGATCCCCCGTACATTATTAATGATCTCATTGGATACATTGGCCAGGAAATCATATGGCAGGTGTGCCCAGTCCGCGGTCATCCCATCCACACTGGTTACGGCCCGGAGGGCAACCGTATATTCATAGGTCCGTTCATCACCCATTACTCCCACACTCTTTACCGGAAGTAAGATTGCTCCGGCCTGCCAGACCGTTGCATAGAGATTGTTATCTTTCAGCGCTTTGATATACAGGTGATCTGCCTGCTGCAATAACTGTACCTTTTCTTCGGTGATATCACCAAGGATGCGGATCGCCAGTCCGGGACCCGGAAAAGGATGACGGTCGATCATTTCGGCCGGGATGCCCAGCTCACGACCGACTTTCCGTACCTCGTCTTTGAAAAGTGAACGAAGGGGCTCCACCAGTTCAAGGTGCAGATGCTCCGGTAGTCCTCCCACATTGTGATGCGATTTGATGGTCACAGAAGGACCATGAACGGAAACACTCTCGATCACATCGGGGTAAATGGTTCCCTGACCAAGCAGACCGATCCCTTCCACTTTTTTGGCTTCTTCCTGGAATACATCGATAAAGCCGGCACCAATGATCTTTCTTTTTTCTTCCGGATCTGTTTTGCCGGCCAGTTTGGTATAAAAATGTTCTCGGGCATCAATGCCTTTCACATTCAGTCCTATTTGTGCATAGGTCTGTAAGACCGATTCAAATTCATCTTTACGGAGTACCCCGTTATCAACAAAAATGCCGAACAGCCGGTCGCCGATGGCCCGGTGGATCAGGGTAGCAGCTACAGTGGAATCCACACCACCGCTGAGGGCCATGATCACTTTACGATCACCGATCTGTTGTTTTAATGAGGCTACGGTATCGGTAATAAAATGGGCGGGGGTCCAGTCCTGAGCGCAACCGCAGATCTTCACCAGGAAATTGTTGATGATCTTTTTTCCTTCTTTGGAATGGTATACTTCGGGGTGAAACTGTACGCCATATAACGGGTTTGATGCTGTTCCGGCTTTCCGGAATGCAGCAACGGGGATACTATCGGTATCGGCCAGTAGTTCAAACCCGTCGGGGAGTTGTTTGATGGTATCACTATGACTCATCCAGACCTGACTCTGTGGCGAGACCCCATCAAACAGGACGTCTTCCTTTTTACGCTGGAGGATGGCCCGTCCATATTCCCGTTTATCGCTTTTTGCCACCAGCCCGCCATATTTTTTAGCGGTCAGCTGGGCACCATAACACACACCGAGTACAGGTACCTGGCTCACGAGGGCAGCTACATCGGTATCCGGGGCATTGGGTTCATTTACCGAAAATGGTGATCCGGAAAGAATAATGCCTTTCAGGCCGGGTTCAACGGAAAATGGTTTATGAAAAGGGATGATCTCGCAATAAACATTTGCTTCCCTCACCGCTCTGGCGATCAATTGTGTGTACTGAGAACCATAATCCAGTATGAGTATCTTTTCTGTCATAGTGCTGCGAAGGTAAAGAAAACCCGACAGGCAGGGAGCCGTGAACTACCGGTAATACCGGAAAAGTACCGCTTGTGGGTAACCTGGGTTTAAGTCATGCGTCGCAGAAGAAAAGCTGCTAAACCTTATTATCTTCGGTTTAACTTAAACTCATCTGATATGAAAAGGACATTAGGCATTTTTGCCGGCATACTGCTGCTGCTGAGTTCCTGCAGCAATTTTATGGGGAAAAGGATCCGCGGAAACGGAAAGATCAGTACAGAAACCAGGACCGCTGCCACTTTTACCGGGGTGAAGGTAAGCGGGGCCATTGACCTGTATGTGAGCACCGGAGCCACTGCGGCAATCCGGGTGGATGCAGACGAAAACCTGCTCAAGTACATCATTGTGGAAAATGAAGGGGATATGCTGAAGATCCGTACCAAAAACGGCGTCAATCTCAAACCCTCCCGTGCGATCAGGGTCTATGTCAGTGCACCTGCATTTTCACGGCTGGAAGCATCAGGTGCCTGTGATATTTATACGGAGAATAAGATCGTGAACCAGGGAACGATGCAGGTCGACCTGAGCGGTGCATCGGATGCCCGGCTCGAACTGAATGCCCCACGGGTGAATGTGGATGTCAGTGGTGCCGGTTCAGTAACCCTGAAAGGGGAGACCCGTGATTTCAATGTTGACGGGTCGGGTAGCACGGATATAAAATGTTATGAATTGTTGGCAGAGAACACCAAGGTGGATATTTCCGGTGCTGGCAGTGCAGAAGTATTTGCCAGTATAAAGCTGGATGTGGAGGTGACCGGGGCTGCTGATGTGAAATATAAAGGGAATGCTACGGTGAATCAGCGGGTATCCGGTGCCGGTAGTGTTAAGAAAACAGATTAGCAGGGTTTAAATTATCCGGAATAAAAAAAGTCTGGTACGACATTGTCGTACCAGACTTTCAGTTTATTGGAAGACGTTACTATTAATAGTCGTTGCCGTATCCACCGCGATCACGGTTGAAACCGCCGCCGCCGCCGCCTTTCTTGAAGCCGCCGCCGCCGCCACCTTTGTAGCCGCCGCCACCGCCGCCATTGCCGAAGCTTCTTTTCTTGAAGCCGCCGCCGCCACCACCTTCAGGTTTCGGACGACTTTCGTTAACAACAATGTTACGACCGTCAACTTCTGTACCATTCAGGGCAGCAATGGCCGCCTGAGCCTGGTCATCGTTGGGCATTTCAACAAATCCGAAACCTTTGCTGCGGTTTGTGAATTTGTCGGTAACGATTTTTGCGGAGCTTACTTCGCCATGGGTTGCGAAAAGGTTAGATAAATCCTGATCCTTCAGGTTCCAACTGAGATTTCCTACGTAAATGTTCATTTTGAAAATTTTAAATATAAAAGTGTCAACAGTAACAGTACCCAATGAACATTCTATGGTTTTTCGAATCGTTCAGGACTTGTGAAACTGAAAGAGCACCAAAAGCAAGACAAAATAACGGAAATTTTATTGAGATAGTAATAATTTTTCTGTAAAGCACCGGATCGGGTTGTAAAATATTGATAATTAATTTATTATGGTGTAAAAGCAAAAATCCTCCCGCAGGGGAGGATTTTTAATAAAATAGCAGGGGAAAATTATTCAGCTACTACTTCGATATCGATCTCGGTGGTTTTACCGTTACCAAAATCGATTGTTGCTTTATAAGCTCCCAGTTCTTTTACATCTTCAGGGATCGTCATCTTCTTGCGGTCGATATCGTATCCTCTTTGTTCGCGGATAGCGCGGCTGAGCTGCAGTGAAGTGATGCTTCCGAAGATCTTACCGCTGGTTCCTGTTTTCGCACCAAGTTTGATCGGGGCTTCATTCAGTTTGGCAATCACACTGTTGATCTCTGCCAGCATTTTCTCTTCTTTCTTACGCACCTGCTTTAAACGCTCTTCCAGTTGCTTTCTGTTGCTGGGACTGCTCTCAACAGCCAGATGACGGGGCAGCAGGAAATTACGGGCATACCCGTTCTTTACTTTTACCACCTCGTTGATGCCACCCAGGTTATCTACGTCTTGAATTAAAATTACTTCCATTGTTTTCTTTTTGTTCACCAACCCAGTACCGGTTACCCGGGACTGTCTCCCGTTTTACGGGGTTAGGGTGAGGTTATTTTAAAAGATCTGTTACGTAAGGCAATAAGGCCATCTGACGGGCTTTTTTCACTGCATCCGAAACCTTGCGCTGGTATTTCAGGCTGTTTCCGGAGAGGCGGCGGGGCAATAATTTACCCTGCTCGTTCAGGAATTTTTTCAGGAACTCCACATCTTTATAATCGATGTAGCGGATGCCATATTTCTTAAAGCGGCAGAACTTCTTAACGCGTTTGTCGCTTTTAATGGCGGTCAGGTATTTAATTTCATTCTTTGCCATTGTATTAAGCCTCCACTGCTTTTTCGGTTCCTGTTTTTACACCACTTTTCTTTTTGGCATTGTACTCGACGGCGTATTTATCGAGTTTAGTGCATAAATGACGAAGCACGCTTTCGTCACGCAGAAGCTGGATCTTCAGCTTCTCATTGAAGTCGGATTGCGCAGTGTACTCCAGTACCCAGTACAGACCTGTGGTTTTTTTCTGGATGGGATACGCAAGTGATTTCAGTCCCCAGGGATTCTCATGAACGATAGAGCCACCGGCATCGGTTACCAGCTTCGCATATTTTTTCTGCTCAGCCTTGAACTCATCGTCACTCAAAACGGGGGTAAAAATCACCATCAATTCGTAATTGTTCATTTTTACCTTTTTTTGATTTAATAATTCGGTTTACCCATTGGACAGTCCTTATTCACCGGAGTTGCAAAAGACAGAATCTGCGAATACAGATTTGGGGCGGCAAAGATAAGAGTTTCCGGCCATACTTGGTACAGAAAAAAGGGCTTGATTCAATACCCGAATTCCGGGAAAGAAATAGGGTTTAAGAGATTGATTAACAATCTATTGAAATTAGAAGCCTTTTTTCAGGGGTTTGATCTCCTTCAGGAAAAAGATATAGGTAGGGAAGTGGTCGCTGTAGCCACCCCGGTACGTATTCCCGTCCCAGGTCCGCATCGGGTAGCCCTTGTACCGGCCTTGGTTCTCAACCAGGTATTCCTTATTAAAAATATGGGGCTGATAATAGAAGAAGCCGTTTTGTTCCTTTTTCAGCCAGGCCTGGGAGACCAGGATCTGGTCAAACAATCCCCACGCATCCTGGTAAGCCAGTGTGCCGATTCCCTTTTTGTACATCTCCATCCAGGGATTGAACATGCCACCGGGCATCACCTCTTTTTCCTTTCCTTTGGCATTAATGATGCCGGATACACTCTCATTAACCGGATCATCATTAAGGTCGCCCATTACAATGATCTTGGCATTGGGTTCGGCTTTAGCGATCGAGTCCATATGGTGCCGGCATACCTGTGCGGCTGCGTTCCTGGCCGGGGCACTCCTTACTTCACCGCCACTGCGGCTCGGCCAGTGGTTCACATATATATGGATGGTTTCTCCATCCAGTTTTCCTTTTACCCACAGAATATCCCGGGTAAAATAAGCGTCTTTTGAACCGCCGGGTAACTGTACAAACAGCTTATCACTGGCTTCCACCACAAAATACTTCGGGTTATACAACAGGCCCACATCCACACCACGAATATCTTTAGAGTCGTAATGAACGATCCGGTAATTCCTTTTGGCGATCGATGGCTGACGGATCAGGTCATTCAGCACTGTATCATTTTCCACTTCCGCCACACCAAGGATGGCCGGTCCTTCCGGATTCAGTTCGGTGCCGATCTGGGAGATCACGGTCGACAACTTCGTCAGTTTATTCTGATAGATCGCTGTACCATAATTCCGGTCACCCTGGGGCAGGAACTCCTCATCATTGGTCATGGTGTTATTGACCGTATCATATAAATTCTCCAGATTATAAAAAGCGATCACCGCACTTTTATACTGTTTTTTCTGTGCAGATGAAGTCAAACAAATGCAGAATAGGAAAAATACGATTAAGGTCCGGCTCATAATTAATATATAAAGTGTACAAAAGTACAGAATCAATGGACGACATGTTGCAGAATTTCGTGGCAGCTAAGTATTACTTAATTATTATGTGCTTAATTTTTTT
>CALRQQ020000046.1:0-12957 GCA_943370345.1 Chitinophaga pinensis | reverse complement strand
TCGTCATCGGCGGCGACCATGATGTGATCAAAGAAAGTCATACCCTCGAGATCTACCAGCATATTCCCCGCGCCTATCTCTGGATCCTCCCCAACTCAGGTCACAGTACACCGATTGTATATGCGGATGAGTTTAACAGTAAAGTAGAGTCGTTTTTTAACAGCACTTATCGGAGGTTTGGAGGAGAAGGAAGGTTTTTCTAAGTACGAAGTAAGAAGTACGAAGTACGAAACTTAAAGCAGGGAAAGCCAACCCTGAAGGGGTGACATAATTATAGCAAAAGAAAGGTATAAATAAGTACATTAAAAAAACCAGATCTGCCAACCGAAGCAACTCGGAGGTGGGAGGGGTGGCATTATTATTTGAAACAGATGCCCTGTGCACAAATAAAGCTCTTCTGGCCCCGAAGGGGTGACACAATTATTGACCGGCAACCCATAATATTATTCAGTAACCCCTCCTGCCTCAATTCTTCTTTCGTAATGGTATGCGCTTGTCATCCTGAGTAGTCCCGCAAAAAAAATAATACATGGCTGGAATAAAAAACTCCATGTGGGACGTATCGAAGGAGACCGTCGTCTGTCGGCTATTCAGTCTCACCCTTCTCGCCTCTAGCTTCTAGCTTAATCTTCTCCCCGATCACCGGCGTAATAATTGACAAATCCACGGCCAGCGCCATTAACCTCTCCATCGGTTCATACCATGGATGCTGCGCCAGCTTAAATTTAGAATGATGGACGGGAATAAAATGATTTGCGCGCAGATCAGCTACTTCCTGTATTACTTCTTCGGGCGTGGAATGAATATAGGGCCAGTTCTTATTGTACTGACCGCATTCGAGAATGGCGAGGTCGAAGGGACCGAACTGATCGCCGATGGTCTTGAAATGCGGCGCATAACCGCTGTCACCGCCAATGAAAATTTTCATCGAAGGGGTTTGTAATACATAAGAGGTCCAGAGCGAGACATTGCGTTTGAACGTACGACCTGAAAAGTGACGGGCAGGAGTAAGGGTAAGCTGAAAACCTGGTGCCAGTGTTACGGACTCC
Organism: Chitinophaga pinensis; assembly: GCA_943370345.1. Taxonomy (GTDB): domain Bacteria; phylum Bacteroidota; class Bacteroidia; order Chitinophagales; family Chitinophagaceae; genus JJ008. Next base: position 11,908 of record CALRQQ020000046.1, on the reverse strand, counting down.
CACCAGTTTCGTTCAATCAGTTTTTCTTTTTCCCAGCCCCAATATAAAAAATGTTCAGCCACACCGAGACCACAGATCAAGTTGGCTGTTTTTTGTTTGAGTTGACTGATCGTCTGATAATCCAGGTGATCCCAGTGATCGTGGGTGATGATCAGGTAATCGATCGGCGGCAGATCAGCTGCCTGGTAGGTATTCGTACCCGGAAATGATTTGAGTGAACCCGGTATGGGTGAGGCATTCCCACTAAAGACCGGGTCCACCAGAAAGCGTTTACCATCAAGCTGCATAAAATAAGAACTGTGGCCAAACCAGACAAGCACATGCTCTAACGGATGCAGCCGCTTCAGATCGGTCTGCACGGAGGGTATCGGTTTATCCGGCTTGGTGTCCGGATGTTTCTGTAAAAACTCCCACAATATTTTCGGCATCGTCTGTCCCTCTGCAAAGGCAGGCGTAGGTATAGGATTCTGAAAATGTCCGTCTTTATAATTAAAGAGGTGACTATATCGTTCACGGGCTTTCTTTCCCGGCCTTCGTCCAAATGAAGTGAAAAAATGCATACTACACTGAATATTTCACCAAAGGTGGGGAAGATGAGGCAGTGGGAGAAAGGAGAATCGGTGAGTGGGGGGTGAGGGTCGGTCGGCAGGCAGGATGACAATAACTTTACTGTACAACCTCCTTTTCCCTGTTTTCCGGGATTTTTTTGCCTGATTGTCTGTTTACATTTATATCTGTAAAACAGCCTCCCATGAAGTCCATACTATTTGCCTCCCTCCTTGGGCTGGACCGCATACCCTGTCGGTACGGATAAAAACCATTACTGGCTGGAAAAAGGGGAACAGTATGTATTTGCCTGTTTCGAAGCGGTCAGGGGTGGAAGGATCTTACACCTGCAACATAAAAAAGTTTTCCGCACAATGGTTTCATCTGATGAAAAGCAAATGAACCCCCTTATTCTGATCCCTCTGAATAAGCGGAGGCACTACCACTATTGCATGGTAAGTACAACGGTATTGACCAGTTTCCAGTTCCCGTTCTCTTTTATATAATAGGCTGCTTCACCCGATGAAGTCATTTTAAATTCCACCAGGGCCCTGGTCAGCTCCCGGTTCAGGATGATCCTGCGGATATCAGGAAATGAACGATAATGCCAGTATTCCCCCCAATGTCTTTTTACCATGGGCAGATAGTTCTGTAAAAAATCAACTTTACACGGCTGATGACCCGCGATCGTTTTTTCACCGGGCAGTTTGCCTTCCTTCCTGTCACGCAGGAAGTCTTCCAGTAGATCATGATACTGATCCGTGAGCAACAGCACTTTTGCATTAGCATCCGGCAATACGGGATACCAGGGCTTCAGGACCCGCTCCACGGTATCGGCCGCATGAAGTAGCGGGGAAAGACCATCATAACGGGGCAGTTCATACATACAGGTTGTTTCGTCGGGACAGATACCAAAACTATCCACCACCGAATAACGCAACTGGTCATCTAATACAAGGTAATAAACAGCGGGCCGTTCTGTGGAAGGATAATCTTTCCGGAATGAAATGTCCCGGTTCCTGTTTTCCAGCAGATCACGGTAAATGCCACGCAAGGCCTGCAACGTATCATTTACTTTTCCCTTCTTTGTTTTATTCAACGCAGATGAAGCCGCCACCCACCGGTCGATAAATAACTTCAGCCCTTTGACAGACCGGTTAGTATAGGATTGCCTGAGTAATGTTGCCTGCGGTTGTGCAAGGGCAGACAACGAAAGAAAAAGACAACAGGTGATGAGCAGGATACGCATATGCAGGTGTTATTTTTTTTGCCAGATACAGATCACGCCGTCTTCATTGGCATAGGTGAAAACATTGCCGGTCTGATTATAGCTCACGCTGGCCGACGCTGATCCCTGTTTTTCAAAGTAATTATCCTTGACCATGATCCAGTTCTGCTCCCGGCCGTTCAGCTGCTGGTGCAACACGACCTGTCCGTTACCGGTGCGCTCCAGGCTCAGCTGCATCCGGCGTCCGCCACAATCTGCCTCCCAGGTACCATTGATAAAAAGACCGTTGATCGCCACATCTGTTTCATGCAGCTGTTTGAGCGGATTCACAAAACGGCTGGTAATAAGGGGCTGATTACCGTCCTTTACCTTGAATTTGAAATCGGCGGTAACTGTTTGCCCGGGAGCGAGTTTAAACAACACTTCATTCTTACGGGTAGTAAGGGAAGTTTGTTCACCAGCCACGTTTGCACTTTTATCCACCACACTTTTCAGTCCGGTTGAATTCTCGATCGTAACATCACAGAACGATTTCTTTTCGAAACTGTTCAGTTTGTACTGACCATCTGTCTGCTTCATCATCGGTACCGGGTAGTAAAGGGCATAGGGATTGGTATTCTGTGCCGTAACCACGATCACATACTGGTCACTCTTGCCTTTTTCACCTGTCTTGGTGAGGGAATAACTCAGCCGCACGCCATTGGACATGGGCAGTTCCCCGGTAAGCTGTGCCGAAGCAGCAACGGAAGAAAGTAGGATAAATAAAAGCGCAAACATTGGTCTTATGCTGGTTAACATTTCAGAGGGATTTAGTTAAGATTGATACGGTACAGCTGGTAGCCGGTGTTCCTGAACGTTGATTTGATTTCTTCCGCCAGGGTCATCCGGGGAATGTAATAGATACTCTTTGAAGATTCATCCACCAGGTAATCCGGTTTTTTATCGCGCTTTTTCAGCGGAATACTTTTCTGGATGGTCCCGTTGGATTTGGCTACCTGGATCAGTACCAGGTCACCATCCTCATCCGTACTCATCATATACATGTTTTCGGGTGCATTACGGGTATCACTGAACCGGCGGCTGATAGAGCGGATCATGGATACACCCTCACTGAAACTGCTGCCCGCCATCTTTGCGTTGGAGGCCATGGAGTTCAGCTGATCCTCGAAGAACTTATTGGTGCCTTCCGGATCCAGTTCATAGGCAATGGAGGCGGCATCACTCGTAACCAGGGCTCCGGTGATCACCCCGTCCACCGCAGCAGCTGCGCCCGACACGAGGGATAAAGTGAATTCCATGGTGGCGCCGATACCGGAGAGAATTTTTCCGGCAGCGGAACGGCCGGGTGCTTTATAATATTGCTGATAGATGATCTTCCCGGCGGCCGGATCGGCGAGTAAAATGTTCTGGGCTGAGCTGATCAGCAGCTGGCCTTTATACCATTCCAGGGCCGTCGGGTTTTCACCCCCTTTAAAATCAATGGCCGAACTCAGGGGATTGCTCAACTGACCGGTGGCAAAATCGATCATGCTGAGTTTTGTTCCTCCCTGTTCCATAAAGAACAAGGCTTTCCCGTTATTGCAAAGGATCCAGCGTTTGGCTTTCTTCCTGGTAATACTGCCCTTCTTCGTACCGGTTTTCAGATCGATAAAACAAACTTCTTCATCGGCCACCACGATAAGTCCATCACCGGCTCTTTTCATACTCTGGATATTCCCTTCCACCGCCAGGTTCTTTTCAAATACCAGGATACCGGTCTTCACATTCAGCAGGTTTACACTTTCCTTGTCACCTGAATTTTGCAGGTTCAGGATCACCGTGTCGCCCTGTGGAAGAAAGGATTGTACCCCGTATCTATTCTTGATCTCCCACCGGATCTCACCGGTGCGGGTATCAAAGAGACGGATGCGTTTATTCTCCAGCATCGCCACATCCTTAGTGGGCAAGGATAATAATCCATAAGGGGTCAGGTGAAGAAATGAAGCAGGACCTGCAGAGGGCATAGGGTCTTTCCAGATAGAATTACCGCTCTTCACATCCACGGCATCGGTAAAATCAGCGCGACTGATATAGAGTACGGAGCTGTCTTCATTGAATGATAATACACAGGTGGGGTCGGAGGTCTTGGTTGTTACCATTCCTTTCTTTTTCACGGCATACTCCCGTTTCCATACCACGGTACCGCTTTGCGGCTGAATGGCAAACACCCCCATATTCAGGGGAAGGATCAGGTTGCCTTCTTTTGTGCCCAGGGGTTCGGTCAGGAAACGTTCTCCCGCATTCTTAAAATCCTCATGGGCCTGCAGTTCGTCCTTCACCAGTTCCCTGCCGGCCTGCTTCAGCAAGCCGCCAAGTCCTTTCTTTTGTTCTTTAGGCGGATCGGTCTTGCGGAACATATCGGTACGGGTCCAGTAGGTTTTACCCGTTGTATAATCAATCGAACAAAACACTTCATCCACATTCCCTTCTACCACACCCTGCCGTACTTTACCATAGAGCAGTACCGCATTCTGTTTCGGGAAAATATAATTCCGGAGTATCTCAATCGGTTTGTTGTCATTGGTACGTGCATCCTTACCGAGGTTCAGTTTTGCACCGTTAAACGGATTGATCACATAACCACCGGCATCGAGGTAAGGAGTTCCTCCGTAATAGCCGATACCGCCGGGGTAGCCGGATAATACGGTTTCCCAACGGGTAGAGCCGTCTTCCGGATTAATGGCTTTTACCTGCATACCGTTCAGCAATACCGGTGTACCATCAGGAAGCAGCATGCCGATACGGCCTTCAGCACCCACATCCTGTTTCCAGAGTGTGTCTGCTTTTTGTTGTGCACGAAGTTGTGTTACGGTCAGTAACAAGAGAATTACAGTAATTTTTTTCATGAGTATTGATGGGGTTTGAGGGTACTGAATGGAGTAAGTATATTTTGGATAAGCTAAAATATAAACTGGTGGTATCAGCGTGATAAGGCGTAGGCCTCATTTTAGCAGGGTAAACAGCGTAATTACGGTACGCAGATCCGTATACTTATAGATATAACAGTAAGGGATATATGCATATTTACTTACTGTGTTCGGTATTTCTTTTTACCCTATTTTTCCGGGCTATTCCCGGTCATTTATGCAGCATCCTGATTCCTTGCCCTTCGTATGTTCAGCCGTTATAAAACAGCTGAAGCGGATGCCTGTACTACTCTGCTTTTTTCTTTATACCACTTGCCTTGCACAATCTGTTTCACCAACCGCGGATAAAGTATTGTCTCGCTGGCAGCTCCGGAACGTGCTGACGGATTCCACGGGCCTCCAGGCAGAACAGTTGCTCCGGGTTTGGGACAGTCTTTATCCCGAACGCAAACAAATATTGTTCAATGAGCTCAGTGAAGAAGAATGGATCACCATGCTGGTCACGCAATACCGGTTTGCACTAAAGGCCGGTCATGAAACACTGTTGTTCCGGCTGACCTTTCCGCTGGCCACCATGTACCATATCAAATCTGAATTCCGGACCGGCCTCCCCTTATTTGAAAGCCTGTATCAACGTAAGCAGGAACTGGATGAAGTGCGGTATCCCCTGGTGCTGATCAAACTCGAGGAGGAATACCGGAGCCTCAACCTTATGGAGAAAGCTTTTCATATCCGGTCTGAACGGGTGGAACAGGGATTTATCCATACCTATTGGGAACTCTATAAGGACTGCGGATTATACCGCGAAGCCATCCATGATTTTCTGTTGTTCGAACCAATGCCGGCGGAAACGGATGTGCCCCGGATGAAATACTTCTGGAGGATCGGGGAACTCTACTTTCTGAACAAGCAATATGACAGTGCCGCATTTTATTATAACAAGGGGCTGGCAACTGCCCGGGAGTTTAATGATCAGCCGGGTACACGGAAAGAGATTTCGGATGAAAATGCAGCATTCTGGCCGGGCTTATTCAACGGACTCTTAGGAAGCTGTCTCGTAAAGGAATTTAAATACCAGGAAGCACTCCCCTGGCTGTTCAATGATATTGCCTCCTGCAAAGGACGATACCGCATCCATAGCTGGTTATACCTCTCTGACTGTTATCTCGCAGCACAGAAACTGGACTCGTGCAAGGAGATACTCGACAGTCTGCAGATCTACCTGAACGGAAAGAGTATGAAAGAAAGTGCGCTGCACTACCTGCAAAACAGATCGGCGTATTATGAGTCATTGCAGCAATTTGATTCCGCTTTCTATTACCAGAAACAATACCAACAGGCCAATGCTGCCATCACCCAACAGCTCACCGCCAATCAGGCCGGCTTCTTACTGGCCAATATGGAATTACAAAAAAGAAGGGGGGAACTTGATCTTACCCGCAAAATGCTGAAGAGTGAGCAGCAGCAGATCCTATTACAGAAAAAAGGAAACATCCTGCTGGGCGTATTACTGATCGCGGTGATAGTGATTGCCGGGCTGCAGTTCAGAAATTTCCGGCTCAGTAAAAAAGCAGCATTATTGGCGGACAAGCACAATCAGGAATTGCAATCCTATGCAGACCGGATCACGGCGCATGCGCATGCCAATGAAGTGTTATTGCAGGAACTGCATCACCGGGTAAAAAACAATTTGCAACTGGTACAGAGTCTCATCAATATGCAAAGCCGGCGGATCAGTCAGGCCGATACCCGTCAGGTTCTCGAAACCATGTCCGGCAGGATTCACTCCATGTCACGGATTCATGAGATGCTGCACAACCGTTCCAATCAACAGGAAGTGGATATGCAGGAGTATATCACGTCCCTCACCGAGCATGTACAACATTCATTTACCGGACTGGCGGGACAGGTAGCGCAAAATATAAAGGTGGAACCCATTAGTATCAGTGCGGATAAGGCCGGCAGTGTCGGACTGATCATCAATGAACTGATCATTAATGCTTATAAACACGCTTTTCTCCGGCATCAGTCCGGCAGGCTGGATCTGCTGTTCCGGAAACAGGGACTGTACTGTTACCTCGAAATACGGGATAATGGTCCCGGTTTCCTGCCACAGGAGCATAAGAAAGTAACGGAAGGACTTGGCTTAAGACTGGTACAGGCTTTATGCCAGCAATTGCAAGCAGAACATCAATATACATCGGTGAACGGGGTATCCCATCACTTTACATTCAAGTACTGAACAAATGGCGGGGAGAATACTGATACTGGAAGATGAACATATCATTGCCACTGATCTGGCCGAGCTGATCAGCGGGCAGGGATATGAAGTGGCCGTAGCGCATTCGTACAACGAGGGGCTGAGCACAGTGGAAGCCGGTTTTCTGCCGCAGTTGTTATTATGCGATATCCAGCTGGAGCAGCCGGAAGACGGTATCCGCTTTGCAAAATGGATCAGGGAGCAGCATGCAGAAACGGAAATCATCTTTATCACCGGTTACCCGGGTCAGGGGATCATTGAAAAGACCGCCCTCTCGGAGCCCCTGAATTTTATTGTAAAACCCTGGAATGAACAACAGATCTGTGTAACCGTGCAGATCGCCTTCAATTATATCCGGCAAAAGGCCAAGACCAGTGAGCGGCTCTCGGTATTAAGTCTCACCGAATACCGGGTCATCGAACTCATTGCCGCCAATAAATCCAGCCGCGAAATAGGCGCGCTGCTTTTTATTACAGAGAAGACCGTACGGAACCACCGCTATAATATTTCAAAAAAGCTCGACCTGCCCAACGAAAAAAACAGTCTGCTGAAATGGGCCATGCAGCATCTGTAAAGTAATATCAGCTGTAGCAGACTTGCCCTAAGCATAAAAACGTAAGCAATACCTACGTAAATCTGCCGATAGTATATGCGCGGTGCATGATGTATTTTACCCCGCTTAAACACAGTACCCGCATTCCGAAAATATAAAAATTATGAAGCCCATATTTATTGCCCTGTGGATGATCATCCCCTTTACAGCTGTGGTGGCCCAGGATAAAGCCAGTCTCACCAAAGATGAAACCATCTCGTACCTGAACAGAATGCTGAATAAAGCCGTAGGTTTTAAATGTATCAATGTGGGGGCCGGTACACCCACTGCATCGATTGAAACGGTATCCTTTTCAGAGAACGGCGATGATATCTGTTATACCTATCGCGTGGGGGCCTGGTACAACCGGGGGTTGAGTGATTGCTCCGCCGGTTGCGGGGGTAACTATACCATATCGTATATTTTTAATCCTGCGTATATCACCGATGTACAGTACCTGAGTAATTCTGGCGGTGATCCGGTACGGGCCTTGCGGGTCGTATTCCGGAATCAAAACCTGGTACGGGAAAAATGGACAGAGCACGGTCTCACGCCGTTGAATAGCCGCGATAAAGTAACGCTGGAGCGTACGACAGGTACGGCCACTTTTTATTTCTTTCTTTCGGAAATGGCCGATTTTGAAAAAATGAAGAAAGCCATCCTTTATCTCCGCGACCTGTATAAGGCAGAAGAAGATCCGTTTGGGGAATAATAAAATCAATTGCATGCAAGCTATCCTGCGTACCTTATTTTTCAGTGGCTGCCTGGTATGGGCCATACTGGCGTCCGGCCAGACATCCGGTATCTCCGAGGTGAACAGTATCATCACAAAAGCCGAAACCTGGGAAAAAAATAATGCCACGATCAGCAGGTTGAAGAATGAGTTAGTAGCGCTGGAACCTGTGTGGCAGGCAAAGCTGCAGCGGATGCGGGATGAGATTGCCGCTTTATACAAGGAGCGGGACGACCTGATCGCCGATATGAAAACAGGGGCCCGTTGCAGCCAGTGTCGTAAATACAAATCGGATTTTGAGAAAGAGGGGGTCAGTTTTGAAAAGCACCTGGGCGAAGTAAAGGGGTATGCGGTACCCGCCACTACCGAAGAACTGGAATCCACCCGGAAGTATTATGCCGAGAAGATCGCCTATAAGAAAGTGCAGCTCCAGCAGGCAGAGAAAGGCGATCCTGCCATTATCAGCAAAAAGAAAGAGATCGGTGTACTGGAAGGACAGAACGCACGTATATGCACCGAGATCACGGCACATAGTAAATCCTATGAGAACCGGGTATTTGAGGAGGCGAAGGGCTATCAGGAAAACTGGATCAGTGCGCTTTGCGGTGTGGCTACTGATATTCTTATCAGTGAGGACCGGGTCCTGATATGCCAGGCAGCAGGTAAGCGGGCAGAGCAGGCATTCAACCGGGAAAGTGAGTTGGTAAAGGAAAAGCTCCGGCAGGAAGTGCGGGAGAAACAGCAGCGTAACCGGGAAAAGATCTTGCTCAATGATCAGTTGCTCGCAGAAACCCGTACAACCTGTACCCGTGAAAAGCAGCAACTCGAAGTTGACTTACTGACCCTTCAGCAGGAGCTGGCAGATGCCAACCGGCAGGTTGTCTCTTTGAAATTATCAGACAGTATCAAAGCCGGTTTCCGTTTGCTCATTCCGCAGCTCACGGAGCGGATACGGATACAACAGGCGAAAATTGCAGATAAGACTGCTTTCTGTAACAATAAAATAGCCGGCCTGGAAAGCGCAAATAAAACTTTGGCCGATGAAAATTTCCGGGCAGAGAGCGGCTTGCCCGCCTTGCTGGTAAAAGAAGTGGACAAGCTCAGGCCCCGCTATGATCAGTTGAAGCGGGAAGCGATCCGATGCGAGGAGACGGCGGCAGCAACTGCCGCTGGTTACCGTAAGCAATATGCGACGTTATCGGCCGATTGCAGCAAGCGCAACCAGTTGTTTTTCGACGTAGTGGTAGTGGAAAGTAACCGGATGCTGGAAGCCAGCCGTAAACCGGGGTGTACGATCTGGAATGAAACCCGAGGGTTAGTCATGGGAAACTGGAACAAATGGTTTCCCTGTGTCAATGCCCTCACTAAAATGTCCAAGCCCTACTCCACCAATGTGTTCAACAGTTATTGTTCGGGACCGGCCGCCACACTGACTTGTCTGTCAGCCTACCAGTCTTTCCTGCAAAGCCTCAGTGCCGAAGATCTGTCAGCCGTAAAAGGCGGTAGTAACCAGGATTGGTTTGATAAGCTGATGAAGTAAGCAACACAAAAGCCCGAATTGGTTTAACAGCAAACGATCTAACCCAGCCTTGCCCAACTTAGCTTCAGCGAAGTTGGGAGGGGTGATATGATTATAACATATTAATGTGAGAACAAGATTTGTTAACCCCGAAGGGGTGGCATGATTATCCAAACCAACCTTGCCCAATGTAGCTTTAGTGAAGTTGGGAGGGCAGGTAATGTAGCTAGGCTCAAACTAAAATCATTACGTTCATATTAACGAAAGTCATATATATAATTCGTAAAAACGGCTAGATTGCTTTGTAGTTATATCAAAACCATTGTTTTATGTAAGTATTTACTCTTATTTAATGAGCGCGTTTTCAATTTGCCACTGCCTTACAAGGCAGATCTGCTCTTGTACACAGAAAATGCCGGATCTAATTTCCCTTGCCTATTACTGGCTAAACGAATGCAGATTCATTTATTGGCGATCTATCATGATGTTCAAGACTGCAAATTTCTGCTAAGGTAACCCTGCATGAAATTTTGTTTTTATATACATTAAACGCAGCCCCAGTGAATTGAAAAGTTGATTTCTGCCATTAAAGTATTGCAGAAAATATCATCGCTTGTCATAATAGGATTTATAACACAGCAAAACAGATAGCAAAAGTTAAGTGCCAAACGAATAATCCCTGATTATGAAATTCATCCGCCTCATTCCAGCATTTGTACTATTTCTATACAGTATTACTATCCATGCTCAGGTTTGTAATTACAATCAGCTGCCGGCGAATCTGCAAAACGGCCTTGTAGCCTGGTACCCCTTTTGCGGTAACGCGAGCGATGCCAGTGGTAATGGGAATAATGGGTCAATAATTTCAGCAACTATTACAAATGATCGCTTTGGTAATCCTGCTAATGCTTATTTAATTGACGGAATTAATTGTCCATCACCTAAAGGAATTAGTTCACCTTATGTTTTTAACAATACAAAATCATATTCAGTTTCAGTCTGGTTTCAATCAACCGATCCCATAAAGCAACATCAAACTATTTTTAATTCCAATCTTCATACAGGTGTTGCACTTGATTTTAATCATTCATTCAGGCCAGCAGAAGTAATGCCTTGTATTGGAGTACCTGGTGTATCCTGGACCTATTGTCCCTCAACTTCATACCCACTAACAAACCAAACCGATTGGCACCACGCAGTATTAACAAAAGATTCATCAAAGCTAACTTTATATTTAGACGGGATTGAAAGATCTGTACAGGGAATACCAGTGAATATCAATGCTGGTACATTTAATTTAATTTTTGGAGCAATTACAATTAACGGTGGGATTAATTGTTACGAAGTATTTAAAGGTAAAATTGACGACGTTCTTTTATTTAATCGTATTATAACAGCTTGTGAAGTTTCTCAGTTATATAATGCTTCAAACACCTTAATTCCCCCCTTAAATACACTCAATTATTCGGCACTTCAAGACACTACACGCGCCTGTGGTACGTCAACCATATTGGATGCCGGCAGCGGCTACTCCACGTATTCCTGGAATACCGGTGCCACCACACAAACCATCAATGTAACGACCGGAGGATTCTATAAAGTAACGGTGACGAATGAAACTGGCTGTTCGGCGAGTGATAGCACTTACTTAAGTTTAGTGGATGCACAAATTGCAAATAATGATACAACCATTTGCAAAGGATCTTCACTAACAATAAGTCTGACAAATAACCCCATACTTTGTGTTTCAAACCCAAGACAGTTATTTCCAGGCCCCCCAAGAAGCGCAGGCGCTTCCATAAGTGTCGGTACAAAAGGTTATTATGGAACAGGCTGGAACAATACTACATTTTATGATGACTTTTGGGAATATAATTCTTTAACGAATATCTGGACACAAAAACCAAATTTTCCTGGCGGCCCCGTACATGATCCTGTTTCGTTTGAATATAACGGCAGTCCCTATATCGGGTTAGGGTCTAATGCAAATGTTACATATCAAACTGGTATCTGGAAATTTGATATTGCATTAAATAGTTGGGCATTAGTTACAAACTTTCCAGGAACCGGAAGATATAATGCTGCAAGTTTTATTATCGGAAATAAATTGTATATAGCCGGTGG
>CALRQQ020000045.1:0-13006 GCA_943370345.1 Chitinophaga pinensis | reverse complement strand
GCATTCTCCATCATAGTGCGGTTGGGTTTTGCTTTGAGTTCATTGTAAGAGGGCCTTACCAGGTCCCATACTTCCTGGAATACGGCCGTGCTATCGGCCCGGAGATTGGCACCGGTGATGGCGAGCTTCTTTACTTTCTCCGGATGACGCATTGCCAGCAGGAGGCCGTTGATCCCGCCATCGCTCCAGCCCACCACATAGGCCGAGTCGATCTTCATGGAATCAAGTAAAGCGGCATAATCATCGGCCATCATCTCGTAGGTGAGGGAGTCGTTCTTCATATCATTGGACTTACCCTGTGCCCGGTTGTCGGCCACGATCACTTTATACTTTTTACTGAAATAGGGGATCTGCTTTATGAAATTGTTGATGGAACCTCCATTGCCATGAATGAACAATAAAGGCTGTCCGGTACCATAGGTCTCGGCATACATCTTAAACCCGCGGATATTATAATACTTCCCGGCCGTCTTATCCTTCCCGTACAGGATCTTCGGATCACTGATCATCTTCTCATACTCCTGGCGGATCTTGTCCATATCATCCTGAGCGTGGAGGAGGGTGGCGAAGAGGAAGAGGGGGAGGAGGAGGAGAAGTTTTTTCATGTAAATGGATTTTTGGTTTAAGTTACTACTATTTAATGTAAAACGAGGAACAGTTAGTCACCCTTCGATACGTCCCGCTGAGCAATTTTCTCTTGCCCTGAAATGAATCTTATGCGGGGCGTATCGAAGGGTGGCAATCAGAACCACCCCCGTCTCTTAAAAATATACAGCATGATCACCGGAATCGCGAACATCAGTCCCACCGCAAAATAGAATCCCATGTTATGATGTGCATATGGGATCACGTCGAAGTTCATGCCGAAAACACCGCCGATCACGGTAGCGGGGGCGAGGAGACAGGTCACAATGGTCATCACCTTCATCACTTCATTGAGGCGGAGGTTCACATTGCTGAGGTAGAGGTCCTGTACGCTCATCATCACATCGCGGTAGTTCTCACTCAGGTCGAAGGCCTGGATGATATGATCGTACACGTCTTTGAAGTATTTGGTGGTACGGTCGTCGAGCAGTTCGCTTTCGCTGCGGATCAGTCCGGAGAGCAGGTCCCGTACCGGCGCGATATTCCGTTTGAGTACGATCAGTTCCTTGCGGAGCTGGTTGATGCGGGCGAGGGAACGCTTATTACTTTTCCGCACTACTTCTTCTTCCAGCAGCTCGATCTGTTCCCCGAGTTTTTCCATGATGAGGAAGTAGCTGTCCACTACGGTATCGAGCATAGAATAAAGCAGATAGTCGGCCGTGCGTTGCCGCACCTGGCTTTTTGAGATATGCAGGCGGTGCCGGATCGGATCAAATACATCACGGGCCGGGTCTTCCTGGAAGCTGATGATAAAGTTGGGTCCGAGTACAATGCTGATCTGTTCGGTTTCCACGGTCTTGTTGGCTTCATTGAAGTAAAGCATATTCAGCAGGCAATACAATACGCCTTCCACTTCATCCATTTTCGGGCGCTGGCCTACACTGAGAATATCCTCCACGATCAGGGGATGGATACCGTATTTCTCACAGACCGATTCCACATCGGCCTTACGGATGCCGTCGATATTGATCCAGCTGATGCTGTTGGTCTCTTTATATTGATAGACATCTTTAACCTGTTCGGATCTTTTTTCGTTCAGGGTATCCGGGGTATAATCGTATACCGATACCACGGTCTTTTCCGCATCCTGACGCTGAGATATAGTGGTAGGGTTCACCGACAGGATCTCCCCGGTCCGTTTGGTGGAAAACAGGTTCGGCAGGTAGAGGTACTTCAGGTATTTCTCAGGTTTCAGTCGGACGTTCATGGAGGAAAAGTAGAATATTATTGGAAGAAATACAAAAGCTAGAAGCAAGAAGCGAGAAGCGAGAAGGGGCCTCCTGAGAAATTTTTTCATATAATCAGAGCTTTTAGAGCCTGAAGAGCTGGCATGATTATCATGACCGTCTATAACTTTATAAGGCCCGAAGGGGTGACACAAAAAAACCCGGCTCCTGAGAACCGGGCTGTATGGCCTTGCAATCGTACTGTACTAAATATTTACAAAAAACAAATGCGGATTTCCGATACGCAGCGGGAATCCGTCTACCAGCAATACCGGTTCTGCGATCAGGCTGGTCATGATGGGTATTCCGGGATAGCCGTGTGGAACGGCGAGATCTGCATACCTGAAATTTGCATAGAACCTGGTTGTAAAACTCATGGCGGGATTAACGGGTAGTTCCGGTGTTTGGGTAACGGCCTGTCCTTTCAGTGTTCTTGTGAAGGGATTGATGGAACGCACCAACGGCCCCTTGTTATTATTTACGTTGTAATAAAAGTAAATGGCCACCTGAATATTCTGCCCCGTACCCGGTGGTATACTCAACGTGCCGTGAAAGGTCATTGTTGCGGCCGCATAGTCCTGCGGTAAAACGGGCCGGTTGGGTGGAAACTGAAAGTGGTTCACGTTTTCAACCTGGAAGTACAGTCCGGCGTTCTTATCCCTGTCATCGATTTTCTTTTCTTCCCGGTTAAGAACAGGGTTTGTTAATACCGGATTCAGTTGTGTTTTGATGATGAAGGCTTCATTCAGCACCTGCCGGTACATGCCATAAGAAATATAACCGTATCCGCTATTGCCCCAGGCGGGTCCGTAGGAATTTATGAATTTGAATGTGCTGGTCTGGTCGTTATACCCCACGATCAGGATGGCATGTCCCATTTGTTCACGGGGCCCGCTCCAGTTACTCCAGACATACGGGGTCGGGAAGTTGTTTGTTTTTTTCAGGTAGTTATCTACTTTAACTGAAGCGATCACCGGAAATCCTTTTGCCAGCCATGCTTTTGTTTCGAGATAAAAGTCCTCGCCGCTACGCCCCAGTTGCCAATAGGAATTTATTTTGTAAGCGGACGCTGCCTGTCTGGCTTCGGCAGAGGGTTGTACCCACCAGTTATTGGAAACATAGGGCATCTTGCTGAGAGGAGCTACTCCCTGTGTCTGCATGATGCGGAAAGCGTCCTGAAAAAAAGTACCCCTGTTTTGTCCCCCGTTGATCTGATTATAGACAAAAGAAGGAGAAAAGAGACAGTTATAATCAGGCTGATTATTCCGGAGAAAAGAACAGCCATTGTTCCGGCTGTTGATATAACTGTAGTTGGCATAGGCCACGGTCCAGGCCACACAACTGTTTTGCGGATATTGGGAACCGGGAGGTGGCATATAGGCACTGAGATCTGCAGCGGCGGGAATATTACTGCCTGATGGAAGGGGTGCCTGTCCGATCCGGTCATACACTTCCGGATCAGTCATCAATGCGCCGGTTGAAAAAGACTGTGCATACAGTACCGGAACCGCAAACAGCGCCAGCGTAAAAAACAGCAATTTCATAATGGGGTTGATTTTTGTTATCCGGTCAGAAACAAAATTTATACAAATCCCACGGGTTTATCTTAATACGGAGAAGATAATTGCTGATTTAAGTGAATTTTCTTAATTGATGTTTAAGGGAGGGTAAACGGTCCAAAGCCGACAGACCACAGTCTACAGCCGGTCGTTTATAAAGGGCGACTCAGACCGGATGGTAATGAGTTTCTCTGCACGCTGCAGCTTCTGCGGTTAAACAAACAATAGTATCAATGTCAAAATGATCCCCGCGATCGTAAAATACATGCCCTTTTTAAAGATACTCGTCTTAGGCATGAACATCCAGAAGGAAGAGATCACAAAAAAGAAGAGCGATACCCCGAAGAAGATATTCAGAAAGAAAAGCGGTTCGGAAGACTTGGCCTTGTGCAGTCCGGTCAGTTTATTGATCACCAGGGGCAGTTCCTTCACTTTGTATTCCGTATGACCTGTGACTTTATTATAGGTCCCGTTTTTAAAATACGCGAGGTCTCCTTCGGTTTTGGTGATTTTCAGTTCGCGGTTCCTGATCTCCTGTCCCAGCTCCTTTTCCTCCAGTCCGGGCTTGAGTTCTTTCACGATCAGTTTTTCTTTTTTCAGGAAATCGGTATCCCGGAAAATCAGTACAATACCACTGAGTGCATAAACGGCCATGATGCCGGCGAGGAAAAAGCCAAGGTAACGGTGAAGTACACGCATATTGGTGCTGAGAGAACTTGTTGCCATGTCGAAGGTTGCTTGTTTAAGGGCGTAAAAATAGTTGCGTAAAATATTCTAATAAGACGGAATCGGGAAATGAAAATTGCGGGAAAGGGAAAAACAAGTACGAGCTACGAAGTACGAAGTACGGGGCTTCGGCCGGACAGATTTCGAGTGCCACTCCTTCGTTTCACTACGGTGCGCAACGAGCGAGAAATCAAAAGACCAGCCTTTCACCTTATGAAAAAAGGAGCAGCCTCTGCCACTCCCTATTCTCTATTTACTATTTTCTATTCGCCCCCCACTCACTACTCACCATCCTTAC
The DNA here is from genome assembly GCA_943370345.1 of Chitinophaga pinensis. GTDB lineage: Bacteria > Bacteroidota > Bacteroidia > Chitinophagales > Chitinophagaceae > JJ008. The sequence goes on along the minus strand of CALRQQ020000045.1, from coordinate 8,552 downwards.
CTCACAGCCGCTCATACAGTGCCCTCAGCTTCTCCCTTGTCATGATCTTTTCCCAGTCTTTGCCGAGTGCATTTTCCCAGAGGGGTTTCATGCCCATGCTGACATTGATCATTTTTTCAAAATCCTCATCGGACAGTCCTTTACAGATACCCGTGGGGATATCAATGTTGTTCTTTTCAACCATGTATTTGAATTCCTTTACACCGGCGGGATAATACTCTTCGAGATGATTCATCACGATACAGTTGCCGATCCCGTGTTTGGTACCGAGCAGGTAACTGAGTCCGTAACTTACGGCATGGGCCACGCCTACCTGTGAGTAAGCGATACTCATACCACCGGCATAGGAGGCCATCATCAGTTTTTCATCACTCTCTTCATCCCAGCCATCCTTGTTCACATATACATCGCGGCAGAGCTGCAGGGCTTTTTCGCCATAGCTCTTGCTGAATTCGTTGAGGTATGTGCCTTCGAGACTTTCAATACAGTGGATATAGCAATCCATACCGGTATAGAAACGCTGGTTGGCGGGGGCGTCTTTGGTGAGCTCCGGATCGAGTACGATCTGATCGAAGGGGGTGAAGTCGGAGTTCATACCGAGTTTCTTGGTGGGGCCGGTCAGTACGGTGGTACGGGATACTTCCGCACCGGTACCACTGAGGGTGGGGATACCGGCTTTGTAGACACCGGGTCGTTTCACGAGGTCCCAGCCCTGGTAGTCGGCCGAGGAACCGGGATTGTTCATCATGAGGGAAACGGCTTTGGCCAGGTCCATGGTGGAGCCGCCGCCGATACCGATCACACCGGATACGGTGCCGAATTCTTCTTTGAGGTCATTGGCGATCTTATCGACATAGGTGGTCTTTGGTTCATAGGTCACATCGGCGAAGATCACTTTATCATTGCCCCGGAGGGGGATACGGTTCACGAGGGGTTTGCCGTCGAAGAAATGGTCCACGAGGAAGATCATCGGTTTGCCGTCCTTCCGGTTGGGGGCCAGGATCTCATCGAGCTGGTTGAAAGAGCCGCGGCCGTAGATGACATAGCCGATCATTTTGAAATTGCGGAAAGCCATAGCGAGAATTTCGGCAAAATTAGTACAATTCAGCCTTCGGCTGAAGGAAAGCCACGGATAACACGCCTGTCCCGCCTTATGCGGGAGATCAACACGGATTTAGATAAATCTTCTAAGTAGGGGCTGTTGACTCCCGACTACTGACTCCCGACTATATTCCTTGGGCAATTACAATAACTTGGCTGCTTTAGTCAAGTCTTCCGGAGTATCAATTTCGACGCCCATGTAATCGACGACGATCATACGCATAGGTACTCCGTTTTCGAGGTAGCGGAGACATTCCACTTTTTCAGCGGCTTCGAGCGGGGTCATGGGCCAGTTGGTAAAATCGAGCAGAGCTTTCTTGCGGAAGGCATAGACCCCGATATGTTCGTAATACGTGGTGGGAAATTGTTTATCGCGTGGGTAAGGGATCACACTGCGGCTGAAGAAAAGTGCATTCATATTCTTATCCACGGCCACTTTTACAAAATTGGGATCGTCGATCTCTTCCTGTTTGCTAAGGACCTGCATCATGGAAGCCACCTGCACCGTGGGATCTTCAAACTGGTTCAGCAGTTTTTCCAGCGGCGCTCTTTTTACAAACGGGGTATCGCCCTGTACATTGACAATGATATCCACCTCCATGTCAGCCGCTGCTTCAGCAATCCGGTCACTCCCGCTCTCGTGTTCATGTTTACTCATTACCGCTTTGCCCCCGGCGGAAGTTATTTCGGTAAAGATGATCTCGCTGTCGGTCACCACCACCACTTCATCAAACAGACCCGTCGCCATCGTGGCATCGTAGGTATGACGGATAACGGTCTTATCACCGAGCAGCTGCATCAGTTTGGCCGGAAAACGCGTGGCGCCATAACGCGCCGGGATCATGGCGATTTTTTTCATGGGGCAAATTTACCGGTTAGTTGGGGAATACCGAAGGGAAAGAAGCCTATACACCGGCCCCGAACGTAATTACGAGTTGATTGTCGATCTGGTACATTTCAAAATTATAAATGGCACCATCCTCATATTCGATACTGATCTTTTTGATCCAGGGATAATCGCTGTACTGTTCTTTCTCTACTTTAATAATGTATTCCCGTTCTCCTTTTTTGAAGGTCCGGCCGGCCAGGGGGAATTCATCCTTTTCCCCGAAGATTTCACTGAATCCCGGTATCAGTCTAAGCAGGATAAATCCTTGCTGCATGTTGAGATCCGGGAGAAACCAGGTATCAGATCCATATTCATAGCCCATGAAGCGGTGCCATTCAGCCCCGTTCTTATAAAGTTGCTTGTGTAATTCATAGCCACTTTCTTCTATATTCTCCCGCTGCCCGTTTTTTACTATCAGTTTATTGCCAAACGGCGTGTACACCTGCTTGAAATAATCTTCCATTTCTTTTACTGTTCCCAATTTAGGCGGTGGCAGGGGTAAGAGATAGGAACTGACGATATAGCCGGTCTTGTTATTAAAGCTCACTTTTTCCCAATAGCCCTGCATACCTTCGGTGATCACGGATACGGATTCCTCTTCCGTTTTCAACAGATTGATCTTTGTACCATATGGGATCTTGTCCAGCACTTTTGCTGAGGTGGAGGGTTTTTCGCGGATACTGAGACCTGATTTAGCGGCCACCCAGAGGGGTTGATACTGTGCGGCCGACCATTCAGCAAATACGATCAATAAAAACAGGAGGATAAGGGGGTGTTTTTTCATGCGAGCTGTTTCAGGAATTCATGACGGAATCATCTTGTTTTTTAAACGGACTCTTCAGCAGACTCATCACGTCCTCATCTTTTTGTGCCGGGTAATAGCGGTCGAGTCCGTATTTCAATTCCTTCGTGTCCAGGAAAGAGAAGGTACCGAGCAGGCGATCCCAGATGGAGAATACTGCGCCATAATTGCTGTCGGTATAGGGTTGTTTCCAGTGATGATGCACTTTATGCATATTGGGAGAGATGAGGATATAACTGAGGGCTTTGTCCAGTCCCTTGGGTAAATGGATATTGGCATGGGTGAAGGCCGTGGCCAGTACCACGAGGGTCTGATAGATCATTACGGCATACATGGGGGCGCCGGAGACAAGGATCAGCAGCATGAAAAAGATCCCTCTCAGTAAACTATCGCCGGGATGGTGTCGGAGGCCGGTGGTCACATCCACATTGGTGTCGCTGTGGTGGATGAGGTGGAAGCGCCAGAGGAATTTATTCTTGTGCATGACCAGGTGAACGAGCCAGCTGCTGAAATCGAGGGCCAGTACACCGATGAGTACAGTGACCAGGGTGCCGGTATGGAACCAGTAGACCAGTCCGAATTGCTGACTGAGGCACCAGTCGGAAAGTTTTACGATCACAAGGGCCAGTCCGGTATGGAGGATCAGGTGCAGTACGGTAAAGACGAAGTTGACGCCGGCATGGTGGAGTTTGTTCTTTTTATACCGCAGGGGGATCAGCGGGATGGCGCCTTCAATGATCCAGAAGAACAGGAGTCCGCCCACGAGTATCGCCAGCCGTTCGAGCGGACGTTTTTCGAGGTCCTGAAAATGTTCAATAATGTCGGTCCACATAGCAGTCGTTTGAGGGGAAAAGATACGAAGGAAAATGATGTTTTTCCCGCGGCCGGGTCATCCGGTGCGGATAATTTGCCGGGGCCGCAGGTAGTGGTGAAAACAGTGGTTTATGGCAGGAACGTTTACGCAGTTATATATACAGGTGGTGTTTGCGGTGAGGGGGCGTGAGAATTTGATCAGTCCGGTATGGGCCGACAGGATGTATAGTTATATGGCAGGGATAATTATTGCTAAGAAGCAAAAGCCGATAATTATTAATGGCATGCCGGATCATGTACATGTGTTCTTTGGGATGCAACCCTGTATGAATGTATCGGATATGGTACGGGACATTAAAAGCTCTTCAACGAATTTTATCAATCAGCAAAAATTGGTGAGGGGGAAGTTTTTCTGGCAGGAGGGATTTGGAGCATTTTCGTATTCCCAATCGCATATTGATCGTGTTTATCAGTATATAAAAAATCAGCAAGAGCATCATAATAAACGGTCATTCCGTGATGAATACAAAGAATTGCTGACACGGTTTCAGATTGAACATGATGACCGGTATTTGTTTGATTTTTTTGATTGAGATAAAATGGAGATACATTAACGATGGCATCATACCGTTGTGTCATCGTTATAATTGTGTCACCCCTACAACTGTGTCACCCCTTCGGGGCTGGGTGATTGCCGGGAATATCGTTGCAACAATTGTATTACCCCTTCGGGGCTCGGGGGACCTCCGGGGAGATCGTTTTTATAATTGTGTCACCCCTTCGGGGCTTTGGGAATGTCTGATGATAGAAATGATTCGATTATAGGGTTCATTTCAGTAGTTTAATTATGGTTTAATTTGAAACGACCTCAGCCCCGAAGGGGTAATACAGTTGTAGAAAGAAGCACGGAAATGCACCCAAAAGCCCCGAAGGGGTGACACAGTAAAATGAAGCTAAAATGCGTGAATGAAATAATAAGATTGAAAGCCTGTGTCAATAATTTAATGGGGTCGTTTTGAAACGATCCAGCCCCGAAGGGGCGACACATACATCAAAACGCTCGTTCAAAAACGTTTTCCTAATGACATCCCCCTCATTCCCCCTTCTCCATCTCAAACTCATGCCCGCAATCAAAACAATGATTCACTTTGTCGGGGGCAACGGAAAAACTGCTGAGGAAAAAGGTACTCAGGGCGGTCAGCCAATTGCTGGCTTTGCGGGGGGTGCTGACCTCCTCGGTATTATGTGAACCGCATTTGGGACAGGAAACTTTTGCCTTTGCTTCATTGCGCAGCCGGAGCAGGATATCCACCGCCCGTTGTGCGTGGGCGCTATCCACCATGAGCTTGATACCCCCGACCGCATTGGTAAGGATCGGATCGATGGTCACGGTATTTTCATCCTTTAACCAGCTTTCAATTCCTTCTTCTTCCAATACCCCACGCGCAATATGGGCTTCCACATAATTATTATACGCATTGATGACAATAAAATCACTCATACTTACCTCCCATTTTCATCCCCGTTCTACCGTAGTCTATGATCAGGGCGTTATTCTTTTTTGATACTGGTCAGAAAATCGTTGATGTCATTAAAAGTAAGACAAATAATCAGCCGTACCAATATCATAAATACGCTGCGCTGCCCGGAAGGGATTGAATCCGTTAGTTGAGGAGAACAAAAAAGCCACCCCTTTTCAGGAGCGGCTTTAAAAGCCAGGTTTTAATCCGGAAGAACTGTCAATGAAAATTGATAGCTGAGCATTGAATATTGAGCATTTTCTTTCTTAGTACTTCAATGTTCAATATTCAACAATCAATGCTCAATTTTCAGTAATAAAAAAAGCCACCCCTTTTCAGGAGCGGCTTTTAAAGCCAGGTTGTATGAAGTTTAACTTAGTCACCCTTCGGCACGCTCAGGGTGACATCGGCTGCTCGTGTCATGCTGAGCCTGCCGAAGTATGAAGCAATATTCTTACTGATTCAGCATCAGCGGCATCACCAGCATCAGCAGTTCTTCGTTCTCGTCCTGGTCGGTGGGTTTGATCAGACCAGCCTTAGTAGGCGTGGACAGTTCCATATTTACTTCATCGCTGTCGGTGGCATTGAGCATTTCGATCAGGAACTTGGCATTGAAGGCGATCATCAGATCTTCACCGTTGTACTGACATTTCATACGCTCATTTCCTTCAAAGCTGAAGTCTACGTCCTGTGCAGCCAGTTGCAGTTCGCTGCCACTGATACTGAGGGCTACCTGGTTGGTGCTCTTATTACTGAACACGCTTACACGGCGCAATGCACTCTGGAAATCACTTTTACTCACCGTCAGACGGTAAGGGTTATCTGCAGGGATCACCACTTTATAATCCGGGAAACGGGCATCGATCAGGCGGCAGCTCATTTGTGTAGTGCCGTGTTTTACAAAAAGGTGATTGCTGTTATAGCTTACGGTGATCTCTTCGTCGGTAGAAGGGATCGCTGATTTTAACAGGTTGAGCGGTTTGCGGGGAGCGATGAAGGAGTCCGTTTTTGGACATTTTACATCGGACCTTTTATAACGCACCAGGCGATGGGCATCGGTGGCCACACACTGCAGGCCTTTTTTGTCCAGCTCGAAGAAGACACCGGTCATAGCGGGACGCAGGTCGTCATTGCTGGTGGCAAACAGGGTTTTATTGATCGCTGTTACCAGGGCGGAAGCCGTCATGGTAAAGGACGTGGTATCATCGGCCGTGGGTTCTTTCGGGAAATTGTCCGGATTTTCACCCATCACTTTATACTTACCATTGTCGCTGGTGATCTCGATGCCGAAATTCTTATCGATATTGAAGGTCAGGGGCTGGTCGGGGATATTTTTCAGCGAATCCATCAGGATCTTGGCCGGAATACACACTTTACCACTGTCTTTGGCTTCAATATCCAGCTGCACCCGCATCACAGTCTCCAGGTCGGTGGCCACTACGGTCAGCTTGTTTTTTTCCACTTCAAAGAGGAAATCTTCCAGGATCGGCAATACGGTGTTGGAATTGATCACACCGGAAATATGCTGTAATTGTTTCAGCAGGGATGAAGAAGAGGCTATGAATTTCATAATATGAATTGAATGGGGCGAAACTACTGATTTTTAACATACGGCAATCAATTCACCGCCGCTGTGGAATACTTGTTTTCAGCCCGGATTTCATTGACAATCTGCCGGTCTTACCCTATCTTGTTTTAATATTGCCTGATCCAAAATTCACGGGATGTTTGATAAACTATTTGGCTGGGGAAAGAAAAAGCCGTCTGAAAAACCGGACCCGGCCGTTGTTTTCGGTCGTTATTCGGATAATAATAAGCCACTGGCCAAGGTAAACCGCTGGACAGACGCGGATAATTTCTTTAAGGATAAGAAATACCCCGAGAGTCTGGATGCCTTTTTTGACTACCTGCGGGACGATAAGGCCGGGAATGTGGTCTATGAGCGGAACGGTACCGAAGGCCGCTTTGAACTTTTTCAAGGCTCCAAGATCGTCCGGGGCAGCTTCAATGGCACTGTGGTGAATGCCGAAGTGACCCTGGCCAGGATGCCCCAACCCTCTGTACCGGTAATGCGCCGGCTGCTGGAAATGAATTTTTCCCTCTATTATTGCCGGTATGCCATGGAAGCCGACCGGCTCTGTATGCGCTTTGACAGTGATGCAGCCACGGCCAGTCCGAGCAAACTCTATTACGGACTCAAAGAGCTTTCTACCAAGGCCGATAAGCAGGACGATCTGCTGGTACAGGACTTTTCGAGTCTGCAAACCACCGATGATGAACATGTGACCCCTCTTTCAGAGGAGGAAAAGGAAGTCAAGTATACCTTTTATAAGCAATGGATCGGGGAGACCCTGGAAACGATCAATAGCCTGGATGCCGATAAATTTTCAGGCGCCATTGCTTACCTGTTGCTGGCCCTTACATACCGGCTTGATTATATGATCGCCCCGGAGGGCAAACTGCTGAATCAGCTGGAACGGATCACGGCGATCTATTTCCGGAAAGACGAGCGTCCGGTAACGGAAAAGAACCGGGACATGGCCGCAGAGTACCGTAAACTCATTGACCTGCCGAAGCAGGAAGTGATCGGGTACCTGTTCCGCTCCAGTTATACGTTTTCGATCGTTGCGCCACAGCCCTATTTAACGATCAGTGATTCCATTCATGTGGCCAACCAGAATATGGTCTGGTACCGCGATAATAATTATCCGGCCGTTGCCAGCAAGATCACAGAATACGGGATCGCTCATTGCCAGTATTCATACAGTCTGCCCAGGGCCATCACGGAATTATTTCATGTGTTCATGATGGTGAATTATCCGGATTATTTTTCCGCACTTGGTTTTTCCACCCAATACTATGATGCGGCCACCAATCAGTTTCAGCAACAGGCCATTACCGATAAGATCTATTCGATCCAGCAAAACTGGAAGGAAAAATATCCGCAGATGGATTTCAAAGCCCAGAACCTGCGGTATGACAGCCTGGTGAATTTCAACCTCACGTTTACCAATGAGCTGGAATTTCTGAACATGGAGCCTAAATAAGATTAATCAGCAAGCATGGACCCGCAAATCATCATTGAAAAATACCAGAACGCCATCATCCAGATCGCCACGTCCACCGGCACCGGTACGGGCTTTTATGTAAAGGAGTTTGACCTGATCGTTACCAATGATCATGTGGTGGCCGGGAATGCGGAAGTGACAATTGCGGGAAAGACCTTTGATAAAGCCCTTTCACGGGTATGGTATACCGACCGCAAACATGACCTGGCCTTCCTGGAAGCCCCGAAGCATATTGAACTGCCCGAACTGCAGATGGGACTCTATGAGCAGTTGAAAGACGGAGATGCTGTGGTCGCGATCGGCCATCCTTTTGGACTGAATTATACCGCCACACAAGGCGTGATCTCCAAAGTGGACCG
>CALRQQ020000044.1:0-13074 GCA_943370345.1 Chitinophaga pinensis | reverse complement strand
TAAAGATGCCACCGTTCAGGATAAAAAGATCAAGGCAGGCCGATATACGCTTTACTGCATTCCGCATACTGATACCTGGACCATCGCGATCAATAATAATATTGATACCTGGGGTCTGGAACCCGACTCAGCAAAAGATGTGGCCCGCTTTGTAGTACCCGTGGTCCGTACTCAAAACTCCCTCGAATACTTCACGATGGTCTTCGAAAAGAAAGATCCCGGGGCTGTTCTGCTGATGGCCTGGGATGATGTGGAAGTAAGGTTGCCCTTCCGCTTCTGATCCTTTTCCGTTACTGCCGGAATTATTACGGATATTTACAGTATGTGTGGTATTGCCGGTATAATACAACTCCCCTCAACAGGATTCACGCAGGAACACCTGGCCAGCATGACCAAGGCCCTGGCCCATCGTGGTCCGGATGGTGAAGGCCATTTCAGCAATCCTGATCAAACCGTTTTACTGGGACACCGTAGGCTTGCGATCATTGACCGGTCCGATGCGGGTCGTCAGCCTATGGATTACCTGGGTCGCTATACCCTTATACATAACGGGGAAATTTATAATTATAAAGAACTAAAGACGGAACTGCAGCAAAAAGGGTATGTATTCCGTTCGCAATCCGATACCGAAGTGATCGTAGCCGCGTATGATTGCTGGAAGGAGGAATGCCTTACGCATTTTGACGGTATGTTTGCTTTTGCCATCTGGGACGAAAAAAAACGGGAACTCTTTGCTGCCCGTGACCGGTTCGGGGAAAAACCATTCTATTACTATTACGACCAATATCGTTTTCTTTTTGCTTCGGAAATGAAAGCACTCTGGGCCGCAGGTATTGACAAAATCCCGAACCAGAAAATGCTCTTCAATTTTATCACGATCGGGTATACCGATAACCCCAACCGGCCGGAAGAAACATTTTATGAAGGCATACAACAATTACCTCCGGCCGCTTATCTGAAATTCTCAGGGGTCTATTTCCAATACAGTATAAAAAACTGGTGGGAACTCGATCCTGAAATTCAGGATAAAGAAATTACCGAAGAAGAAGCTATTGAAGAATTCAGTGAATTATTCAGTGCATCCGTACGACGCCGGATGCGGAGTGACCTGCCGGCAGGCACTTCGCTCAGCGGGGGACTCGACAGCTCTTCGATTGTGGCAGCCATTCATGCACTAAATCACAGGAATAACAGTCAGCAATGTTTTACAGCTGTATTTGATGGATTCGAAAAAGACGAATCGGCATATGCGGGTATTGTAGCAAAGCAGTATGAACTGCAGCAGCACCTGGTCCGGTTTTCCGCCAATGACCTGCTCAATGACTGGGATAAACTGTGTTATCACCAGGAAGAACCATTTGGCTCCTCCAGTATTTATGCCCAGTATAAAGTATACGAAAAGGCAAGAGAAAAAGGTGTAACGGTGCTGCTCGACGGACAGGGCGCTGATGAACTGCTGGCCGGTTATGGCTCCTATTACAAATGGTACTGGCAGGAACTGTTCCGCAAACGAAAACTGTACCGCAGCAAAGAACTACGTTATGCCCGTGAACGGGGGATCGATGAACCCTTTGACTACCGCAACATGATCGCCGCCTATTTTCCCGCTTATGCCACGGTGGTGCTCGAACGCCATTATCTCATTAAGGCCATCGGACATAAGGACCTCACCCCTGAATTTGTGCAATTGCAGAGTAAGGAGGCTTATTATACACCGCCGGAATATTTTAACCTGAACGGGGTGCTGCATTTTAATACCTGCGTACACGGACTCAGTGAACTGCTCCGTTTCGCCGACCGTAATTCGATGGCACACGGACGGGAAGTCCGGTTGCCTTTCCTGGATCATGAACTGGTGGAATTTGTATTTTCCCTGCCATCCCATTTCAAGATCAGACAAGGCTGGAGCAAATGGTTGCTGCGGAAGAGTATGGATAAAAAACTGCCGGATGCCATTAACTGGCGCAGCGGCAAAGTGGGATTTGAACCACCCCAGCAGCAATGGATGGAAAACAGAGCCATTCAGGAAGCGATCCGGGAGGCCAAAAAAACACTGGTAGATGAGAAAATTCTCCAATCTGCTGTTCTCGATAAGCCTGTAGTGCCCCATTCGGCCCATGCGGCCGATCAGTACGATTGGCGGTATTTTTCTGCCGCCAGCCTCTTCAAGTGAGGTCTTTTCGTCATCTTTGCCATTCCATTCACATTAAATACGATCGATCATGAAAGCTGCTACTAAATACATCCATGCCGGTTCTCATCCTGACCCTTCTACCGGTGCCATTATGACCCCGGTGTATATGACCTCCACTTATGTGCAGGAAGCACCGGGAGTAAACAAAGGGTATGAATATGCCCGGAGTCAGAACCCCACCCGCACCGCACTCGAAGAAGCGCTGGCTTTGATAGAAAATGGTAAATACGGTCTCGCTTTCAGCAGCGGGGTGGCCGCCACTGATGCGGTGATCAAATTGCTGAATCCCGGGGATGAAGTGATCTGTGCAAATGATATGTACGGAGGTACTTACCGCCTCTTCACCAAAGTATTTGAACGTTTTGGTATTGTATTCCGCTATGTGGATACCACAGTGGCCGCGAATGTGGAAGCGGCTGTTACGGCCAATACCAAACTGGTATGGCTGGAAACTCCTACTAATCCCCTGATGAATATTACGGATATCGCCGCTGTAGCAGCGATCACGAAGGCAAAGAAACTGATACTGGTTGTCGATAATACATTTGCTTCGCCCGCCCTGCAAAATCCGCTGGACCTGGGTGCGGACATTGTGATGCACTCCGCCACCAAATACCTTGGTGGTCACAGTGATGTGATACAGGGAGCACTGATCATGAATGATACGGAGCTTCGGGATAAACTATACTTTATCCAGAAAAGCTGTGGTGCAGTTCCCGGTCCGATGGATTGTTTCCTCGTACTACGCGGCATCAAAACACTGGGCATCCGGATGAAAGCCCATTGTGAGAACGGGAAGATCATCGCTCACTGGCTTCGGTCGAATCCCAAAGTTGGTAAAGTATACTGGCCCGGTTTTGAGGACCATGCCGGATATTCGGTTGCCAGTAAACAAATGAAAGGCTTTGGCGGTATGATCTCGTTTGAATTAAAAAATGACAGTGTGGAAGAAGCTAAACGGGTTTTATCGTCCACACATTTATTCTCATTGGCCGAAAGTCTCGGTGGAGTGGAATCCCTGATCAATCACCCGGCCAGTATGACGCATGCGTCAATACCCCGTGAAGAACGCATTAAAAATGGTTTATCCGATTCACTGATCCGGCTTAGTGTAGGCATAGAAGACGCGGATGATCTGGTGAATGACCTGGCGAAAGCGATCGGGTAATATGAAAAAGAATAATCTGACTGAATTTTTAAATGAAAAAGTAAGGCTGTACAACCAGCCTTCTTTTATTTCCGATGATCCCATATCGGTACCGCACCGCTTTTCCAGGAAACAGGATATTGAGATCGCGGGATTCTTTGCCGCCACCTTTGCCTGGGGCAACCGGACCACCATCATCAATAAATCCAATGAACTGATGAAGTTGATGGATGATGCGCCATATGCTTTCTGTACCGGGCATACAGATGCAGACCTGAAAAGACTGCTAAGCTTTAAACACCGCACATTCAATACCACGGATCTGCTATACTTCATCGAATTCTTCAAGTGGCATTACCGTAAGCACAAAAGCCTGGAGACAGCCTTTACCCTGCACGGAGATACAGTCGAAAGTATGCTCACCGGATTTCATCATTACTTCTTTTCCCTGGATGACGCCCCACCCCGTACCCGAAAACATGTTGCCAGTCCGGAAAAAGGTTCCACCTGCAAACGGCTGAATATGTTTTTGCGCTGGATGGTACGGCAGGACGACAAAGGTGTTGACTTTGGCATCTGGAAGCAGATCTCCCCGGCCGGCCTGATCTGTCCCATCGACCTGCATGTGGCCCGGGTGGCCAACCGGTTCAACCTGGTTCACTTCAAAAAAACAGAAACCCTGCAGGTAAACTGGAAAACAGCCGTGGAACTCACGAAATACTTACGAACTTTGGATCCGGATGATCCCGTGAAGTATGATTTTGCTTTATTCGGTTTAGGGGTCATGGAAAAATTCTAACGATATGACTTTATTACCACAGGAACTCGTGCCTGCCATCAATCAATCCATGGAAATTGAACTGGCCCCTACAGGTACCTACGAGCAGCTCCGGGAAAAATTATCCGGTGTGATCAATGAACTGATCAACCATGATTTTGAAAAACTCGTGTTCCACCTTTACCGCATTGATGTGGACGAAGCCCGGATGCGTGCCCTGCTTGCCAATAAAGCAGATGAAAATGCCGGCGGACTGATCGCCGACCTGATCATTGAGCGACAGCTGCAGAAGATTAAAGCGAAAGCAATGACCAGTCAAAAGCCGGCTGCAGGCAGCGACGAAGACAGATGGTAAGGTAAAATATTGATTTAAATTATATGTGTTGCATGTTTTACGACAGGCTGTCAACATTATATCTTAAATCTTAAATCTAATATCCTATTCATCAGGAAAGAGATTTCTAATTGCAGAGCCTTGCGGGAAGGTTTTTAATCGGCGAGTTGTTAAGGTAAAGAAATGGACTTCCGGTATACTTTTTTAATTCCGGAGCCAATGGATTTAAGAATTGATCTGTTCCTAAAGTTAAAACCCGGAGTTGATCTTTATTCGTGGTAATATCATCCCCCTGCCGATAGCCCATAGTAATACCTAAATTCGGAAAGCTAATTGTGAAAATGCCATTATTGCCATTCGGAAATGGATTGCCATTCCGGTCCTTAAATGTCAGTACAGCAGTAACGCCATTTATTTTCCAGGCATCCGTAGCCCAGTCTTTATTATCATAAATGATACTGAGAGCCATACCCCTGTATTTATAAACGCAGAGTGCATTATAATCACTGGTCATACCGGCTGCATTCAGATACGGATTAAGTGCAATCTCTGTAGTGGAATTAGCCCTGATCTCATCCAGAAAATGTGTTTTATTCATAATACTCCCCTTTGAAAAATAAACACTTTCGTTATAATTCGCCACTCCAAGGAAAAAATAGGCGTGTGAAGTATTGGCTTCCTTATTATCGTTTCCGGTCTGTATGATCAGTTTGGCTGAAGCCAGAAAATAATCCCCAGGCCTGACCGCATGCGGAGTAACGGCTACTTCTGCTTTGTTATTATCCTCTCTCGCCTCTTGTAGTTTTTCCAGGCAATCGACCATGAGCACGTATCTGTGCAACAAATTTGTTCGCAGGGATTGAATAGATATGGTGAAACTTCCACTGACGCTGGCACCGGATTTTAAAACACTGATGCCAGTGGCACTCAGCCATACTGTCTGACCATCAGTACGGAAAATATTCACTGCCTGTTCATAAAATGTACCACAAAGTCGTACAGGCTGCTGATTCAGGTCAATATCATCTGTTCCCAGGTTCGAGACAGTATAAAAAACCTGAAATATATTATTGTCCACCACAGAATTATCTACAAAACGATCGATACGGATAGCCAGGTCCTTTCCCTGTATCAGTTGGGATGGTATGGTCAACGGAATTGTCTTCTTTACATTAGACTTTACGCCGATCTGACCAAAAGTAGCAGACGTCATTACAACTGCCATAGCAAGAATAAAACAATATTTCATTTGAGGAAAGTTAGGATGCATAAAGCTAAAAGCCTGCTAATTCAGATTACTCCCCTAAAAACAGGATTTTAAAGCAATCGAAAGTCTGTCTGCCGGTTTACTACAAACATGATTGCGTTTTGCTATTTTTGAATCATTGCCGCACTCTGACCAATTTAAAGCACTAGTTTATGCGAAAAATAATGACGCTGTTATTCCTGGTAAATGGGCTGGCCGTTGCCGCGCAGCACGAAAAATACCATGCGCCTTCCGATACGTTGGTGCAACAAAAACTGAATCAGTGGCAGGACCTGAAATTCGGACTGATGATGCATTGGGGAACTTACAGTCAGTGGGGCATTGTGGAGAGCTGGACCCTTTGTCCGGAAGATGAAGGCTGGACCGTACGCAGAGGGCCTTATTCAAAGAATTACAGCGACTATGTAAAGGCCTATGAAAATCTGCAGACGACTTTCAACCCCATAAAATTTGATCCTGAAAAATGGGCCACTGCGGCAAAAGCGGCCGGAATGAAATATGTGGTCTTTACCACCAAACATCACGATGGCTTCTCGATGTTTGATACGAAAGAAACCGATTATAAGATCAGCGGGGCAAAATCACCATTTGCCACGAACCCAAAAAGCAATGTGGCGAAAGAGGTATTTTCTTCCTTCCGGAACCAGGGCTTCTGGACCGGCGCCTATTTTTCCAAACCCGACTGGCACCATGAGAATTACTGGTGGCCCTATTTCCCGCCAAAGGACCGCAACGTGAATTATGAACCCACGAAGTATCCGGAAAAATGGAATGCCTATAAACGGTTTACGTATAACCAGCTCAAAGAACTGATGAGTGAGTATGGCAAAATGGATATCCTCTGGTTAGATGGTGGCTGGGTGCGTCCGCTTTCAACCGTTGATACTTCAGTGGAATGGCAACGCGGCATCAAACAGGACCAGGACATTGATATGCCGAAGATCGCTGCCATGGCCCGTACTTATCAACCCGGCTTACTCATTGTTGACAGGACCGTGACCGGCGAATATGAAAATTATACCACGCCCGAACAACAGGTGCCCGATAAACCCCTTCCCTTCCCTTGGGAAACCTGTATGACCATGGGCGGCTCCTGGAGTTATGTTCCCGGTGATCATTACAAATCAACCCAAGAACTGATCCACTTGCTGGTGAAGATCGTATCGCGTGGTGGTAATTTCTTACTGAATATCGGTCCCGGTCCAGATGGCGAATGGGACCCCGAAGCCTATAAGCGCTTATCCGAGATCGGTGAATGGATGAAAAAAAACCAGGACGGTATTTATAACTCACGCCCTCTTGCACCCTATTCATCTGGCAATATCTATTTCACCAAAAATAAAAATGAAAAAACCTGGTATGCCTACTACCTGACTGACTCAACAAACCGCCAGCTACCCGGCGAAGTCCTGTTGAAAAACCTGCAGGTACCGGCCGGAAGCATCATTCGATTACCGGCAACAGGAAATGTTGTAAAATGGAAGACCATGAACGGGAATACAAGTATTATTTTACCGACGGCTATTGCTGCAAAGATTGACTCCCGTTATGCTGTTCTTTTCGAGATTGAACTACCGAAAACAAAAAAATAGCAGATGTACTAATTCTACATCTGCTATTCCCTATTATCTACCCCCTATTATCTATTTACTATTTACTATTCTCTATTTACTTCTTCTCAAACATCAGATCCTTCACCTTCTCCTTGTCTTCCTTTTCATTCTTCAGGTCGAACATGGTACCAAAGACATGATCCCAGATAGTTGAACTCACACCGAAACCCTGATGCTCACTTTTATAATGGTGGAGGTGATGGTTTCTCCAGAGTGGTTTCATCCATTTAAAGGGCGGGTTCCAGGCATGGATGGCATAATGCATGGTACCATACATCAGGTAGCCAATCAGGAAACCGGGAAAGAACATGAGCGCATATGAACCCATGATCAGCCATTGTGTACTGAACAGAATGGTCGCGATGATCAGGCTGGGAACAGGCGGCATGAACAAACGCTGCCGGTCGCGCGGATAATGATGATGATTGCCGTGCAGGGTATAGACGATCTTGTTGGCCATCTTCCCCTTGGGTATCCAATGAAAAAGGAACCGGTGGGCCAGGTATTCAAAAAAGGTCCAGAATAGCATACCGCCAAAAAAAGTCAGCAGGATGGTACCTGTGCTGTAATCGTATCTGGTCGCCGCCAGGTAAATACAATAGCTAAGGATCGGGATATACATGCCCCAGATCACCAGGGGGTGGGCCTTTGTCAGTGCTTCCAGGAAATCGTTCTCAAAAAGGCGGGCCTGGCCTTTATTATGAATCTTCTCGAATTTCATAGTGCAAAGATAACAACGGTTTTGTTGAAAATCGGTTCACCATGAACGGATTTAACTTTGTAAAAAAAGTTGCAAATAAAACTATCTCTTATTGCTGCAATAATTCATCGATCCGTACAAACTGATAACCTTTTGTTTTTAAATTGTTTATTAATTCAGGCAATTTTTTAAAGAATTTATCTTTCCGGCCCGTCCCGGCTCCCGCATGCAGCAGCAGTATAAACCCATTGAGCCCGGTCGGCTTTGCTGCCTCATAACCGATTATGGAATTATAAATGGACTCACTGTCCCGGTAATTATTATCGGTTTCGATAGTATAATCCGCCGCACTTCGGGTTCCCGGGGTATTGTTGACCAGTTGCATTCCGACCCGGTTGGTCCAGGCTGCAATAGTGTCATTGTACCATTCATAAGGCGGCAGGAAATAGCGTGATTTATTGGCTTCGATACCATGAGCAGCCATGGCTGCATAATTATCGGCGAGGTCAAGACTGAATTGCTGTTCGGAAACCAGCAGGCTATCCCGTTTACTCCAGTCACAATACAGCAGATGCTTATCCGAATGAGCGCCCAGGTAATGGCCACGACGGCGTAAACCTTTGATCAGGGAGCGGAATTGTTCATTCCGATAAAAATCACCGGTAAAGAAGAAGGACCCCTGGATCCGCTCCTTAAGCAAAAGACTATCAATAAAATGCCCGCCCTCCCCATACTCATGACCGGTAAACACCAGGGCAATTTCCTTTCGGGTACTATCACCCCGGGTAATGGCCCCCCGGTAATGACTGAACTGCTTTCCTGATTCCCTTTGACCCGGTTGTACACTTTCCCATTGCATATGATGGGGTGGATCAGGAACCGGTTCTGCTCCTGCCTCTTTGGCCGCCAGCAGGTAGATGAGGGAGGCTGTGCCATCCATCGTGGGTTCATTGGTACTGTAATCCCCGTAATCATCGTGATACACGGCCAGGTTACTCTGAAAAGCAGCATATTCATCGGCATCCTTGAGCTGTATACCGATCAGTCCGTTAAATATACTGCCATAGACCGGGCCATCCACTAATCCCCCGTCGATGGGATAATTCTTCAGGTGCGTAAAAGCGGAATGCGGATCCACAGGTGTATCGCCCCAGGATGGAAGTCCATATACCATGGAGGTACCCCAGGGGTTACAGCCAAAGAGCCAGTCAAAATTGGCCTGCTCCAGTTCGCTGAACTGTTTATCACCGGTGAGTTGTTTGTACCAGTAACACTGGATGGCAAAAGAAGTCGTGAGGTTATTACTGCACCAGATATATGGAATGCCCCGGAAGAAGGCATTGGTCTTTGCCTTGGTCCATACTTTTTCAATACCGTATTTGTAAAAGCCTGTTATTGTATTCCTCGATATACCGGTCATTTGTTTGGCTAACTCATAATGTCCGGCATTGATAAACGGATACCATTGATAGTGTGCGGCTGTATCTGACCCCAGCCAGGGTGTCAGCTTTTCTATTTGAGCATACGCATAGGACTCCGCCTGATATTCAAGCTTACGGGTTGTATTGTATAATCCTGCCGCAGCCAGCTCCATATCATCCGACCAGTTCATCTCTGCATAGATATAAGGTGAGCGAACAGATACGGTCTGGGTAAAGCCGGGTTTCTTCTTTCCAAACTGGTAGGCAGACAATGATCTTTTAGACAGCAACGTAGAGAATACAGGATCCGTCTTTTTGAAAACAGAAGAACCCAATGCAAAGGCACTCGAAAACTTCCCCGCCGTTGAACTGGTGCCCGTTGTAGCATTCATGTACTTTCCCCGCTGCTGCGGTTCCCCATTTATAAAATATACCGGGCGGTCTAATCCGGGGCCATAATAATTCGTATCCTCTTTGGGGATCCGCATACCCATATGGTCGCGGTCGTCGCCGATCTGGTTAAACATCCACTCATCTTTCGGATGCATTTTCAATAACCAGTCCAGCCCCCATTTGGCCTCATCCAATACATCCGCCCTGCCGTTTTTCCCATTTAGTCCGTTGGCCTGTTTCTCATCCCAGAATACTTTGGGAAAATCACGGTAAGCGGCCAGTAAATGATAGGTCGCATTAGCCGACGTGGAACTGTATTGCAAATAATCCGAAGCATCGTGCCAGCCACCCACCACATCAATATGGGTGCTGTCTTTGATCCCGGCTTTTTCACCATATAACACATAGCCGTCGTGGGTATGACAACTGTCTTTCAGAAACGGATTGAAGCCGGTGCGTTGCTGCCGCATATAGCGCAGACAGAAATCAGCGGCGCCATTGTACACATCCTGACCGATCCGGAAAGCGGGTGAACTGACCCCGCCAGCCCTCAATATATATTCGCCGGGTTGGTGAACGGCTGAAAAATTGAGCCGGTGACTATGTTTAAATGGGCCATAGGCCCCATAGTCCTTACCGGCATACCCGATCATGGCCAGCCTGCCGGTTGTTCTTTCCACCAGTTCCCACCGGCCAAATGAACTGTCTTCCTTACTGACCCAAACGGCTACTTTGAAACCGCCGGGCGTATACCCCAGCTGATTGATCCGGATCCAGCTTTGTGGTTCTTGCTGAGCCGTCAGCAACAGGGGAAACAGGAGAAGAAAGAAGAGGCCATTTTTCATACCCACAATTTACAAACTGCCGGTCAATACCTGCCGGATTGGAAACCCTATTTAGTATAACTTAGCAACTTATAATGATAACCAGATGAAATTAGTCACTTACCTCAAAGAAGAAAGAGAACAATTAGGCGTGCTTATCAACGGCATGCTCTATGATATGGAAGTGCTGCATCCGGAGCTGCCCAACAGCATGAACATGATGCTGAATTACTGGGAGGAGTTTTTCCCCTTTGCCCAGGCAGGGGAACTGATGCTCCGTGAAGGCACCCGCACGAGTAACCGCGGCATTCCTATCAGTGAAGCACAATTGCTGGCACCGATACCCTTTCCCACTTCCTGCAGGGATGGCTATGCCTTCCGTCAGCACGTGGCGGCAGCACGACGCAACCGCAAAGTGGACATGATCCCGGAGTTTGACCAATACCCGATCTTTTATTTTACCAATCACCATAGTATCCAGGGACCGGGAGATGTACGTTGCATGCCCGATCATTTTGAAAAACTGGACTTTGAACTGGAAGCCGCGATCGTGATCTGCAAACATGGCCGTAATATCCGCGCAGAAGAAGCCGATCAGTATATCGGCGGACTGATGATCATGAATGATATGAGTGCAAGGCGTCTTCAAATGGAGGAAATGTTACTGAATCTCGGTCCCGCCAAAGGAAAAGACTTTTCCACGGTGATCGGTCCCTGGTTAGTGACCTTAGATGAACTCGAGCAATTTGAAATTCCTGCCAAAGAAAATCATACCGGCAAAAGCTGGAACCTGCGGATGCAATGCCGGGTGAATGGCAAACAGGTGAGTGATGGCAATGTGGGTGATATGGACTGGACCTTTGCCGAGATCATTGAACGTGCTTCTTACGGGGTAGACCTCTATGCCGGCGATGTGATCGGCAGCGGCACCGTAGGTACCGGTTGCTTCCTCGAACTGAATGGAACAGGCAAACTCAACGACCCCAACTATACCGAACAATGGCTGCAGGACGGTGATGTGGTGGAAATGGAGATAGACGGGCTGGGCACACTGAGCAACACGATCGTGGCAGAGGAAACGGACTGGAGTATACTGGGGAGGAAAAAGGGGTGAATGGTGAGTGGTGAGTGGTGAATGAGGAACAGTCATTAACCAAAAGAATTTTTCCAAAAGCAGCGTGCTCACTACTTTAGTTCTATTTGATCTAATACTCACAACTGACTACTCACCACTCACACTTAACCAATTTTCCATGTTAAAGAATCTCTTCTTCCTCATACTTATCCTCCACACCTCAACATCATCCCTTATGAGCCAGGAAAAAGCGGCCTCCCGTATTGATTCGCTGTTCTCAGCCATTACCCGGGCCGATGAGCCCGGCGGGGCGGTGCTGGTGGCGATCGGGGAAAAAGTGATCTTCAGTAAGGGATATGGCATTGAAGATATCAACAGTAAAAAGCCGATCAGCAGCAGCAGTATCTTCAATACCGGTTCGGTGAGCAAGACCTTTGTGAGCAATGCGATCCTGATCCTGGAGCAACGGAAGCAGCTGAGCCTGGATGATCCGCTCTCGAAATACTTTCCTGGTTTTAAAAATAAAGCGATCGCTGATAAAGTGAAGATCCGGCACCTGCTCTCTCATGTAAGCGGACTGCCCGATAACCGGCAGGTGGATAAGGACCCTGTATTTTATCTGACGGCCGATGATGCACAAAACTTTGCACCCATTCAGCAGACCGACACACTCGTATTTGAGCCCGGTGAACGATATCAATACAGCAATCCGGCCTTCAACGGACTGGCGCTGATCATTGAAAAGGTCACAGGCAGCAAGTGGCAGGACTTTGTCCGCAAGGAGATCTTTGCCAAAGCCGGTATGACAGAAAGCGATATTACGGATGGCGCTCATCCTGAAACCGGAGTTACACATGCTTATGTTAAGGTGAAGCGCAAGTTTAAAGAACTCGATTACGGAGAAGAGCCTACTTTCTGTGCAGCGGGCAATGGCGGCATCTGGTGTTCGGTGAATGACCTGCATCGTTATTTTCTGGCATTGAACAAACCAGCCTTTCTCGATAAAGAAACTATCCATTACAGTATGGAAGTAAAGACCTTTGCCAACTGGAATTCGGAAAAAGCACCGGCCAATGGGTATAGCTGGTTCAATACTAAAACAGTAAATGGCTTGCACCGCATCGGCCATACCGGCAGTCAGGGTGGCTTCCGGGCCGATTTTGAAATGGTACCTGAAAAGAACTTACTGATCTGTTTGTTGTTTAATACCCCGTATCCGCTCGTGAAACTCACGGCGGACATCGAAAAAATATTAGTGGAAGAAAAAATCTTATAAGATGATCATTGATCTGAAAGAAATGAAGCCGGCCGAACGGCAATATTACCTG